>NZ_JANOJV010000022.1:0-17421 GCF_031418915.1 Chamaesiphon sp. VAR_48_metabat_135_sub
CTACCTGAACGCCTATTAACTAGAGTTATCGGGATAGTCAAGGTAGTCAGTTGGCTTTTTGTTAGCTTGCAATGCTCGATCGAATACTTCTTACGTACTTAGCCGATTTATATTTTGCTCGAGCTTATTGCAAAATAATATCATTTACTATAGCATCTATGTGAGATTACCGATCGATAAGTTTGATTAGTATTTCCGACCCTAAAATCATCTGTCATATCAGAAATGTTTAACTCATCCTCTCGTAGGTGGATCGATCCGGTCGGTGCAGATCGTCGCGATCGATTACCAAGAGGTTGATAACTATCTGATTAAGCCTATCTACGCTTGCTCTTTCACTCCAGATTTCCGGCTGATTGGTATATATTTGCTTCAGTAATTATACTGATGACATTGATATCAAGCGTGTATAATAAATAATTATGCTGAGACCAGTGTCAATACGATCGGTAACAAAAATCTGATAAGCTTGTCCTAGATTCAAATCATTATCATTAACCTCGATCTGTCCATCTCCAGCTTGAGGAATTTACGTAAGCGGAAACCTTCAGAATGCGCGGCACTGTGGGTATACTACTCATACAGCAGAATTGAAAGCTTCACCAGCAAAACTTCTCCCCTCTCCCTAGTATTTGTGCCGATGACTTCTACCCATACGAAGATCCACGATTTTTTTGCAAATCTCCTTCCTTTTGCGCAGTTATCGAAGGAAGAATTGGCAACTTTAGCCGATCGATCTGAGTTTAGCCGCTATCGGATGGGACAAACAGTCTTGATGCGGGAACAGATGCCCGCGCAGATTATCATTGTCTATTCGGGTCAAGTGCGGCTCCTGGCTTATAATCCCCAAACTCAAACGCCAACCACGCTGCAACTGTTGGAAAAAGGGGAAATCCTCGGCTGGGCGGGCATCGTCCGCAATCGACCTTGTGAGACTGCTATTGCCTCGACGGAAGCCGTCTGTATTTGTATTCCGGCTGATTATTTTCTAGACTTAATCGATCGCACCCCGCAACTAGAGGCATTATTTTACTATGGTACGCCCTCGATCGAGGTTTACGATCTGGTCGCGCAGTACGTCCTTACTCGTCCAGATGGCGATCTGCTGTTGCGATCTTTTGGTGCGGAGGATCTACGGGAACTCGCCCTCAAACTGGCCGCTCAAACTACGATTCGCAATTTCGCTCCAGGTAAATTACTAGTTTCCGATCTAGATCCAGATCGTAGTTGGTTGGTAAGTAGTGGCGAGATCGATGAGTATCCCGTTGGTAGTTGCATCAATCCCCAAGATTATTCAACTCAGGCAACTTTGGAGGTTAGGAAACCCCATCTGGTGCGATTAGTTGGCGTTCCGCTTTTAGAAGCGATCGATCCGCCGACAAGCGATCTCCATGTCGATTTTACCACTGGTGTCAGTGAATTTTCACCGACTCAATTAGGTATTCCCTACGCGCCAGATCGACCTGTAGAGGTCGATTTCACCAGAGACGATCCCCCTGTTAGAAGTAGAGTCAATTACCCGATCTTCAAGGGCAGAGGCCCTTTAGAAGGGACGACAGCCTGCTTGAAGATGATCGCTAAATATTTGAAAGTCCCCTTTCGACCAGATGTCGTCGGGCGGTTGCTGAAGAATCAGATTAGTAGTACTGGAGCAATTTCCCTCCAATTATGCGGTGCTGTTGTGGAAATGCTGGGCATTAACGCCCAGATGGTGAAAATTCCCGCTACGGCAATTGGGAAACTTCAAGCTCCATTATTGATTCCTTGGCAAGATAGTTTTGCGATCGTCTATCAGATTACACCACAGGAACTAACTTTAGGTATTCCCGAATCGGGGATTCGGCGGTTTAAACATGCCGCTTTTGCCGAAAATTGGGGCGATGTCGGCGAGGTATTATTACTCCAACGCAGTAATGCCGCACCTCAAGAAAAATTTGGGATTAAGTGGTTTATTCCCGCGATTAAAAAGCACCGTCGCGTCTTAATTGAAGTTTTAATTGCGTCTCTATTCGTTCAGATTTTTGGCTTGGCAAATCCATTACTGACGCAGTTAATTATCGATAAAGTGATCGGTAATAATAGCGTCACCACTCTCAATACTTTTGGGACTTTACTAATTGTCTTAGCAGTTGTCGAAGGAATTTTAACTACTCTCCGCACCAACTTATTTGTCGATACCACCAATCGGATCGATCTCGCCCTCGGATCGGAAATTATCGATCATTTATTCCGACTTCCGCTCAAATATTACGAAAAGCGTCCTGTCGGTGAACTTGCTACTCGAATTAACGAACTCGAAAATATTCGTCAATTTTTAACTGGAACTGCTCTAACAGTCGTTCTCGATGCGATATTTTCAGTTGTCTATATCGCCGTGATGATTGCCTATAGCTGGCTACTCACCATCATTGCTCTAGCCACATTACCTGCTTTTATTCTACTCACTTGGATTGTCTCCCCGATCGTGCGCGGACAACTACGTACCAAAGCTGAACGCAATGCCGAATCCCAATCCTATCTGGTCGAAGTGATCGGTGGGATTCAAACCATTAAAGCCCAGAATATCGAACTGCGATCGCGTTGGCAATGGCAAACTAAATATGCACGTTATGTCAGTGCGGGATTTCAAACCGCCCTCACCTCAACTACCGCAGGTTCGATTAGTGGCTTCCTCAATAAACTATCGGGGCTACTACTACTTTGGGTAGGTACATACTTAGTTCTAGACAAAAAACTCACCCTTGGTGAATTAATTGCCTTCCGCATTATTGCTGGTTATACCACCCAACCATTGCTCCGGCTGGTACAATTATGGCAAAACTTTCAGGAAACCGCTCTATCGCTCGAACGATTAAGTGATATTTTAGACACGCCGCAAGAAGTAGATGAGGATAATATTAATAACATCACCATGCCCTTAATTGAGGGACATGTCAAAATCGAAAATCTCACCTTCAGTTTTCCAGGTACTAGTGTCAACCAACTGAATAATATTAATGCCGAATTTCAAGCCGGACAATTTGTCGGAATTGTCGGGTTAAGTGGTTCCGGTAAAAGTACCTTGATGAAACTGATTCCACGTCTATATGAAATTAACGCTGGACGGATTGTCATCGACAAATATGATATTACCAAAACCGAACTTTATTCCTACCGCCAACAAATTGGGATGGTGTTGCAAGACACGCTCCTATTCAGCGGTACTATTCAGGAAAATATCGCCCTCACCAACCCCGATGCGACATCGGAAGATATCATCGCTGCGGCAAAAGTCGCCGCTGCTCATGACTTTATTATGGACTTACCCAATGGGTACAATAGTAAAGTGGGCGAACGTGGTTCGGCCCTCTCTGGCGGACAACGCCAACGGATTGCGATCGCTCGTACTGTGCTCCAGCAGCCCCGAATGTTAATCTTAGATGAAGCTACCAGTGCCCTAGATTACGATAGCGAACGCCAAGTTTGTCTCAATTTAGCAGAGACTTTCAAACATCAAACTGTCTTCTTCATTACCCACCGTTTGAGTACGATCAAGACCGCAGATGTCATTGTGATGATGGACAAAGGATCGATCGTCGAAACAGGTACTCATACCGAATTAATGGCATTAAAAGGTCGTTATTATTGTCTCTATCAACAACAAGAATCTCAGGTTTAAGAAAGGGGATAGTGAATAGTGAACGCAAGCGTCCTTTTCGTTACTTCCACTCTCTCCGCCCCAACACCATACCCTGTATATACAAGTCCGTTTGAGTTGATGCGTAGATCTTTACCCCACCCTAGCCCTCCCCGAGGATGCGGGGAGGGGATAAAAGCCCCCTTTACAAGGGGGTTGGGGGTAAGCCCATCAAAAACGAAGTCTAGCCAACTTGTATATACACGATAGCCCTAACACCCCCACACCCCAACACCCTTTACCCCTTCCTCCCCTAATCATGAACACACCCACTCGTCAACCAAATTCTCCCCAAAACGACCCTAGTAAAGTTGCCAAAAGAAAGATCGAGCCTGGAAATCTGCGCCAAGTAGAACAGCCACAAATTGAGACTTTCCAAGCCGAAGAATTCGAGCAGTCAGTGGTCTTCCAGCAGTCACGTACCTGGTCGCGGGGGATTATTTGGACGATTCTGGGGATTACCACTGGTTTGGTTGGCTGGGCGTGTTTTGCACCACTGGAAGAAGCCGTCACCGTTCAGGGTAAACTGGAACCGATCGATAAAGTCAAAGATGTTCAGGTACCCATTGGTGGGGTGGTCAAACAGGTATTAATCAAAGATGGCGATAAAGTTACCGCAGGTCAAAAACTATTAAGTTTAGAATCTGGCGTTTCTCAAGCCACACTAGCCTCACTCCAGAGCAATCTCGACTCAATGATGGCGGAAACCCGCTTTTATCACAGCTTACTCAGTCAAGGCATCGGTACAGTTAGTCCCCAAGCACTAGCGAAACTCAACGTTCGTCCCGAAATCCTTGCGCTCACCACCAGCCGCAGTTCCGTACTTGCCGAAAATCAACTCTATCGCGCCGAATTTAATGGTAGCGATGTGGCAAATCTCGGTATAGAGCAACGTCAACGGCTTCAGTCTAGCCGCGCCGAATTAGCTTCTAGAGTGAATTCCGGTCAATTAGACATCAGTCAATTTGATAATCAAATGCGCGAAAATCGCGGTAAACGGATGAGTAATAGTGAATTACTCACTGACAATCAAGCTGTGATCGCCAACATCGAAGCTAAAGCTACCGCCAGAAGATCCCAACTTGCTGCGCAAATGGCTGGAAATCGTACCCGTCGTCAATCTTCCCAAAGTTTATTAGTTAGTAATCAGGCA
Organism: Chamaesiphon sp. VAR_48_metabat_135_sub; assembly: GCF_031418915.1. NCBI lineage: Bacteria > Bacillati > Cyanobacteriota > Cyanophyceae > Gomontiellales > Chamaesiphonaceae > Chamaesiphon > Chamaesiphon sp. VAR_48_metabat_135_sub. Next base: position 4,830 of record NZ_JANOJV010000022.1, read on the forward strand.
ATTTTGACTAGCCTAAAACCTGCGGGCGATGCTGGCGCACTCTCTCGCAATCAAGTGCTCAAGCAGGAGCAAGAAGTTATTTCTCGCCAGAGTGAAACGATCCAACTCGACCAGGAATATCAGAAACTAGAGCAGGATCTACAGGAATTACTCGCCAATTCTCGCCTCGAAATCCAAAATCAACAGCAACAAATCAAAAAATATCACCATGAGATCGGTCAACTCGATCGAGAGTATAGTCGTCTAGTGATGGCAACCAATCAAAGTCGCGAAAAACTTAAAAATAGCGTAGCAACATCTCGAAAGGAACTACTCGCGAAAATTGCGATTAATGACAAGCAAATTGCCGAGATTGACGGACAACTAAATAAAACGATCGTTGAGATCGATCGCAAAGTTGCCGATCTCAATACTCAAATTAGTCAAGCCAAAATGAATCTCAAATATCAGGAGATTATCGCACCTGTTAGCGGTACGATCTTTGAACTCAAAGCTGGAACCCCAGGATTTGTGGCCACTTCCAGCGAACCGATCTTGAAAATTGTCCCCAATAATAAACTAACAGCCAAAGTATTTATCAGCAATAAAGATATTGGTTTTGTCAAGCCTGGAATGACTGTTGATGTGCGGATCGATTCCTTCCCCTTCAGTGAATTTGGCGATGTCAAAGGCAAGATCGAATCGATCGGTTCCGACGCACTACCAGCAGATCAGGCTCATCCCTACGATCGCTTTCCCGCCACCATCAAGCTCGAAGCTCAGGATCTAATCATCAAAGGTAAACCAGTCACCCTCCAGTCGGGAATGTCCCTGAGTGCCAACGTCAAAACACGCGATCGCACAGTAATGAGCATCTTCACCGATCTAGTGATGAAACAGGGCGACTCACTCAAGACTATTCGCTAGACTCACGCGAGATAATTATCTCTTTGTTTACGATGGCAACCACTTATAAACAGCTAATAATATTCCACCGACGAAGACTACTGTTATGCCCGTAATAATAGGTTGAATTATCGAGCTTTTGGTTTCAAGAGCGTTAATGTCACCCTCGATTTTAACTACATTAAGCCTGATTTCGGTCACATCTTTCTGGAGTCCTTCTAGTCGTTGGTCAATTTTATCAAATCGTTGGTCTAGTTTATCAAATCGTTGGTCAATTTTATCAAGTCGTTGGTCTAGTTTATTGAGAATATCTTTGATATCGGTTTCAATTATTAGAGACATTATGATATCGTAGCTGTGTATTGTTTGTTTGAAGAAAGTGCAACAACTAGCATGGCTGTGCCTTCTCTATTTTACCGTATTCGCTTGTATGGCAACGGCCAACCTTGTTAGGACGCATCCCCAAAGCATATTTTTGGCAGTGAAGCGGTGGCTGAATCTACCTCAAGCTCGATCGATCGACTGAAAACGCAGAAATTCTAAAATCCACCAAAAATATTGCTAGACATAAAATAGTAGGTGTGTTATGATAGGTAGAGATGCGCTGGCGTAGCTCAGTTGGTAGAGCAGCTGATTTGTAATCAGCCGGTCGGGGGTTCGAATCCGTCCGCCAGCTTTTAGAAATTATTACACTAGAGCAAGATCTAGTACATTGCCTAGATCGACTCACCTGAGTTGACAAAAAATCGGTCTTCTGTTCAGAAGGGCGATTTTTTTTGAGCAAATATTGAGAAGTGACGATCTTCTGTCGATCGCCAAGACCTGCTAACTGTCGATCGAGAAACTTTGCCGATCGATCCTCGCATAATTTACGCGATTTACTACTTGACAAATGCGATCGAGATTAGTTTCAAGTGCGATCGAGATCGCAGTCGATCGAGCTTTTGCCGCTTAGAATTTTAGAGACAGGATTGTCAACACTTGTGCTAAAAACTGCTGTCTCGGATAATTACTCTCGATCGATGAGAGATTTTACCTAGACTTTGGGCAATATAGAAGTAGCATCTTCCACCTCTCGATCGTCGCATCTAATCTTAGTCCAGGCTAAAGCATCGATACCGTAGTGTAAGCAGATTGAAATCGATATTATCCTCAGCAATCTGCTATGTATTTACTACTAGATATATATTTTCAATTTTATATAAATTACGTGAAGTCCTGATGACGGCAGCGCGTCATACATAACATTCTGAGTAACTGATGATGAATAAGCAACCAAACCCCAATAAAAGCGCAACACTCTTTCAATTCATGTTGCGAGCGCAGCAGATTGCCCACCAGGAGCAAGGCACGGATAAAGGTTATGCGATGATGATGACCTCGCTGCTGTCGATCGTTTTGTTTAGCCTGTTAGCGGCATACATGACCATGACCAACATGAGCAAGGCATCGACCAATGCTTATGTGGATGGTAGTAATACTTTTTATGCTTCTGAGTCAGGATTGAATCGACGCGCCGAACAGTTGCGTCAAAAATTTGTCGGCTATGCGCCACCCTCTTCTGGTTCGATGGTTGCCCCGCCAACAAATATGTCCGAATGTTTTCCCTTACCCTTATCAACTACTACTTCCACCACCAGTAACGACTTTGAATGTCGGAACTATGCGTTTCGGTACAATAATAATTCTGCTGGAGTCAGAAGTTCCAGTAATCAAAACGACATGGGCGCAAGTAATGAAATAAGCAATAATAATACAAATGTTGACTATACTGCATTTACATTTGTAGCCGATCGCACAAATTACGATACAACCTCAACTGTCCGCGCTCCAGTTCCAGCAGTTATCCCTGCGGGGGAAACTTATGCAGGGTTGAATGCTCAAGAATATAAGTATACTGTCTACGCCACTGCTGCCAAACCAGATCCCACTAATATCGCTCAACCAGTGCGGTCAAATGATGCTAAAACAGTCTTGGAAATGGCATTTAAGAGTCGGATCATTCCGCTATTTCAATTTGCGGCTTTTTATGACGGCGACTTAGAGATGAACTCTAGCTCGAATATGACTCTGAGTGGGTGGGTGCATAGTAATGCCAATATCTATGTTCAGCCACTGACTAATAGTAGTGCTATTTCCACTACTTTCCTCTCGAAAGTCACTACGGCGGGAAGTATCTACAATCGGGTTGATGCATCCTCTATTGCTAGTACGAGTGGAGTTACACGAGTATTGATGACTGGGAGTGACTGTACTATTCCGGCTAACTGTCGCTCATTCACTGCATTCTCGGCAGGTTATACTCTTCCAGTAAGTGCTCCTGACATTACTGCCTTTGCAGGCAAAGTTAAAGATGGTAACGCTGGAGCCATAACCCTGAGAACTCCACCACCTGGATTTTTGCGCAAGCGCAACTATTTTAATAACAAAGTCGGTGAATACTATGCCAAAGCTGATATGCGGCTGGAAATGGTACCCGATCGAGATGTTGACACTTTCACTGGCAACGTTTGGACTCGGGACCCCAGCAGAAGCAAAATTCCCTTCAATTTTACGGCGATTAGAACTGGTGGGACTGGGACTTGTACGACTACCCCACCAGCCGCAGGTAGCGATCCAGCCGCAACTTATATCGATCCGACTCGGCAAGATGCGAGTACTCTGAAGTGTAATGTATTTACCAAGGGTCAACTCCAAAGTCTGCGGCAACCTGTCTTAGTATTGAAGAATGCTAATGCTGCTCTCCAAACTGAGGAAAACACTACTTTAGGCAGAGCACTAACACTCCCTCCTATACCCAACTTTGGTCTAATCCCAGTAAGTCTCGCTACCAGGGAAAAAATTGTCCGCGCACTCCAGGTAGCTCTAGTATCTACACCGTCACCCGTCAAACTCGACCAACTCGATCTACCATTCACAGATCCTTTGTTGGCAACATTTAGAGGTGAATTTTCTCGGCTGATTAATACTATCACTGGACCAGCCCTCTCCCAAGGCGTTAAAGACGCTCTTTTAGGCGCATCGCCAAATCGGATCGCAGCACTGAGTAATGGTTGGTTCCTCCCCGCACCGATTCAACGCATCGAGACAGCTAATAATCCAACTGGTACGCCAGCCGATGCCAATAATTATAATTATCGCAGTAGTGGCTTCTATGATGGTCGCGAACGACGGTGGATTACCATGCTGCAAACGAATATTGCTAGTTTATCGGTGTGGAATCGGGATGGTGTGTATGTAGAGGCGACTACAGCACTTGCTGGCATTGGGTCTCCAGATACCAACCTCACCACAGTATATCAAACTAATGATGATATGAGAAACGCCACCTTTAACGCTGGTGCTGGTGCCAACTTTACCAATGGTTTGGCATTCGATCGAGCAGCCGCAGATCCAACTAAACCCGTGGGTACGCTGGAATACTTAGGATTGGGAGCTATCGATCGGACAGAAGGGGGTCTCGTCCTTTATGCCACAGTTAATGACGATCTCAATGGTGATGGGGCGATCTCCGCAGCTACCGATGTTTCCACCGATTCAGCCAATCCGATCCTCAAGAAAAATGCTGATGGATCGAATTATATCGATCCCAGCACGGGTACTACCGTTACTCTGGACTATCCACGCAAGTATCGCAATGGCAACACCTATCAGAGTCCCTTTGGTTTTGCTTTTAATGGTGGTAACTATTTACCCGCACCACTGACCCTTGTCACAGACCAATCTATCTACGTTCAAGGTAATTTCAACAACAACAGATCGACTCAGCCAGGCGCAGGGCCTAATACTCCCGATCCAGATCGTCTACCTGCTTCGATTATCGGCGATACGATTACGGCTTTATCTAATCAATGTGTGAATAATAGCACTACTTCGGTAGCGAGTATTACAAACCACTTAGGTGTACCCGTGGGTCAGCTCAACTGTGGATTACCCAGAACTGCGACTGGATCGGTGAATGTTACCGTTAGTAGTAACACACCAACTTACTATCCTGTTACTGGTCCAACTGCTGTCAATGCAGCATTCTTGTCCTACACGAGACGTAGCAATGGCAATCTTGGTGCCGGTCGTGGCTTTGGGACTGGGAACGCATATAGTGGTGGTCTCAACAACTATATGCGGATGTTAGAAGACTGGAACCAAGCTCAGTACTTTAACTACAGTGGTTCATTTGTAAGTTTAGGTACTCCATTGGAATATAGTGGGAATTACATTGGTGGTGGTACTTACTATATGATTCCTGTGCGGAATTTTAATTTCGACACCAAATTTAACGCTTTTGCCGCTATGCCACCTCTAGCACCTCGGGTGATTTATCTCCAACAGGATATATTTAAACGGAATTACTAGGCTGGCGAACTCCGAGATGGGAAACAGTGCCTGTTTCCCATCTCGGAGTTTGGGATCGGCGGTTATAGTAAAAACGCTTAGAAGTCGGACTTCTCAGAATTACGCTAGATCCCCGACTTCTTCGAGAAGTCGGGGATCTGTCTCCCGTGCTTCTCGATCTGCGAAGTCCAATACTTAACTGTTTGCAGTATATCTGTCTCAACAAAAAGTTGGAATCTATCTGTAACTAAGATCGATGATAATTCTTACCTAAATTGTGGGAAATATATAAATACGATGTCATACAGTTAACGATCGAATCAAACACGATCTGGTTGGTGAGAGCCGCTCAATGTAGACACGACTCTGCAATCTGGTATTTTTTTGCAAATAAATAATAAATATATTTTCAATTTTAGCTATACGTGCTGATGATGGGACGCACTTCACACCCACAAAATCTTAAATAACTGATGATGAATAAGCAACCAAACCCCAATAAAAGCGCAACACTCTTCCAATTCATGTGGCGAGCGCAGCAGATTGCCCAGCAGGAGCAAGGCACCGACAAAGGTTATGCGATGATGATGACTTCGCTGCTGTCGATCGTCATGTTTAGCCTGTTAGCGGCATACATGACGATGAGCAATTTAAGTAAATCGGCTAGTACAGCCTATACCAAAAGTAGTAGCACCTTCTATGCTGCTGAATCAGGGTTAAATGCAAGGGCACAATTAATTCGCGACAAAGTAGGTACGTATACCATTCCCAGCGGTGTGAGTGCGGCAAATATGGCTGACTGTGCGAGTGCGGCTCCTGGTGCGCCCATTCAGTATTCGGCAACTAACGATTTTGGTTGTAGAAACTACTCCTTTGACTCTGCATCTGGAACTTCTAGCGATCGAGTTACTAGTAATAATGGTAGCTCTCTTGCCGAACAAAGAACAATCGCCGATAGTTATGTTGCCACTACATATGTTGCTAATAATCCCGATCGTTTAGCAGTATACCCCCGACAAGCACCCATTCCGGCGGGACAACTCTTCGAGGGCATGAACATGTTGGAATATACTCATCGAGTATACTCTAATGCTAGAATTCAAACGGCTGGTACTCTTAGTGCTCCCGAACAGACGGTGCTGCAATTAGATTTTCAGACACGGTTTATCCCGATGTTCCAATTTGCGGCATTTTACGATCAGGATTTAGAGATCACGCCTGGTCCAACGATGTATATTAATGGACGGGTTCACACCAATGGTAACTTACATTTAGCTGGTGGTAATCCTCTCTGTCTGGCAGGACAAGTTAGTGCCCAGGGTGGTATTTATAATCGACGCAAGCACGCAGGAAATGGTGGCGAACAAAGCGATAACGGAAATGTGTACATTTATCCCAGCGCGGTAAATTGTAATGCAGCTATGACACAACTTCCTGCCAATAAGCTGACAAATACTGTTTCATATACTGCTTGGAACGATCCTTTGACCATCCCTGCTGGTTCGAGTGGAAGTAACTTTGATTCGACAAATCGCGCGAACATGCTGGCGAGATTTGGTAGTAATGTTACCGATCGTGTCAATAATATCAGAGTTCCAGCTCCAGACTTTTTAGCTAGAATGGATGATAATTCGGAGTTTAGCGTTTACTATAGCAAAGCAGATCTGCGGATTGAAACGAAGAGCAATCCCGCTGCAAACGCGATTCCATTTAGCTTAACCTCTTTGGCTACTGGTATTTCAGGAGGGACTGGAGCTGGATGTGTTAACGTTGCCGCAGATCGAGTTGGTGCAGCTACCCTGACCTGTACGACATTTGCGGCAGGACAACTCCACAGTCTGCGTCAACCAGTGCTGGTTCGGACTGCTCAAACCATTGATGATACTGCCTTGTGTACGCAAGAGGTATTAGGGGTAACTGCCGCTCCTATTAGCGTTTCGCTTAATCCAAATCGTAACCGTGTCATCGTTCGCGCTCTCCAAACGGCGATGGTTAGTCAAAGATCTCTAGTTAACTACGGTAATATTGGCTCTGGCCCTGCGCCCTCTCCGACTGCTCCAACTCTGAGCACTTTTCCGACGATTAGAACTTTATTTCGGAATAATCTTACTGCCGCAGGATTGCTGTTGACACCAGCCGATTTGGGCATCCTCGACAACAGTACTTTTGCGAGTATCGCAAAGCTCGCTACTAATAGTTGTTTTAAACCCGCTCCAATCCAAACATACAATACTTTCTACAATAATCGCGAACGGACAAATCTCACCACAAATGCGAACAATGGCAATATCGAAATGTTGCAAACCAACATTGAATCGCTCACCATTTGGAATCGAGATGGACTGTATGTGGATTTACAAGTAGATGGCAATGGCGATCCTCAATTAGTTTCCAGCGATTATCAAGTGACTGGGAATAATGGTGGTCAAGGGATAGTTGCTAGAGAGAAAATTTTCCAAATAGCACCAATCCCTGCATCGATGACAACTTGCATTGCTACTGATAATTTGTGTCGGACATCTTTCCGTCATCTAGGATTTGCCAGTGCCGATACTGGTGAAACTGGTTTAGCCGTTCACCTGTCTGTAGATAGCAACAATACGCCGGGTACCAATACTCCTTATCCTGCCAAGAAAAGTCCTTATGGATTTGCAATTACGGATGCTAGTCAATTACCTGGGCCATTAACCATCGCCACAGATCAGGCGGCATATATCCAAGGTGACTATAATTTTAATGCTGGCACAGGTGTTACTGGAAATAGCATCAACCGCGTCAGTGGAACTAGTGAGACTGTCGCGGCACTATCCCATAAAACAGTTGGCAATGGCGGTTATAAATTGCCAGCTTCGATCTTAGCTGACTCTCTCAATGTGACATCCAGGCAGTGTCTCGATACTAATGCCACTACTGGTCTATGGAGGCTCAATTGCGGATTGCGCGTCAACCCAGGATCGCCTATTGGCACTGTAACGACGGTTAATGCAGCCTTTTTAGGTGGTACTGATATTAGACCTTTTAGTAATGCTAATGACTATAGTGGTGGATTACACAATTACCCTCGCTTTCATGAACAGTGGGGTGGTCCCTTAAATTACCGAGGCTCTTTTGTGAGTTTGGGAGCAGCTTTGCAAGTAAGTGGTACTTGGTCACAACAAATTTACGCCCCACCCACTAGAAATTGGGATTTTGATGCAGATTTCAATGATGTAGCTAATTTACCCCCTTTGAGTCCGAATATCGTTTATCTGAAACAAAAGGTCTTCAGCAGGGGTTACAGCAACTAAGACAATATCTTGATTTGGCGTTGTTGAATCTAGTCATCATTGACTGTAGCGAAAATTCCTGAAACTGACGTTACCTTAACTTTATCCAGAGCGATTCATCCAGCAATCGAGAAAATCTCAATTGTAATCGCAGGAATTTAATAACTACCAAATTAGTCAAACGATCGATTGAGTATATGGGCATAATTAAATATAAGATATTGCAGATGGTGGGCAGTGCCCACCGTCTAAACTTTAGGCAATTTCTATCTTATAAAGATTTGCATCTAGTTACTTAAAACTCAAAACCCAAACCGAAATTAACCCCATTAATAGAGCTAAAATTAGTATTGTAACTACTGACTAGGGCGATACCTTCAAATAGATTGACATCGACACCCGCCGTGGCCATTAAGTTGAATTTATCACCTTGGGCAGTACCACCGCCAGAACTAAATTGCACCCCGCCACCAACATGAAAAGTCACCACCGGATTGCGCTCGAATGGTTCTTTGTCACTGAATGCAAAATCATAGGTCACTGGCACTCGCAAAATAGTTCCATTTGAACCAAAGACTGCGGACGGACGAATCGAATACTTTTCGGCAAATGGGAATCTGCTAATTATCCCAAAAGAACCTGAACCATTACCTGTCGAAATAGCTGGGCCGAAATAGTTGAGCGGAATTCTCGTTGGATAACCATTCCCTGTATCTCTGATACTCGGAGTTGACGGAATTGGTGGGGTGGAACCTCCAGGTAGCTCGGACTGCGCGATCCGTTGAAGTTTTGGAGTCGCATGGAGATCGGGACTAGTGACTGGAGATCGATCTTGCCAATTTGCTACCGATTTTTTAACCGCAGCAGTGCTTGGTGCGGAGATCGAAGTTGCGATTGCAGGTGTAGTGATGACGGGTGGGATCATACAGGTTACTGATTACTCCTCAAAGATTAGTTACTTTATTTACTGCTAGCCGTCTAAATCCTAATTAAGATCTAGACGGCTAATTGATTATATAGTTTCCGCAGTTTAATTCGCGGCGATCGAATACCTGCTGACAAGTTTGTTTGGGTTGATGACGAAGAACTAGGGTTTCAAATATTCTCCACTGACAACTAATCCGCCCTGCCTTGAAAAGAGGGTTGGGGTGGGGTAACACCAGCCCAGCCGAAGTCTAGTGGACTTATCGGTACCGAATATTTTGTTAACAATCTCGAATTTGCCCGATCGAGATCGACAGATCTTGGGTGGTATCGACGGTGGTAACATAGGCTCGTTCTGCGGGCGTAAAATCTTCCCATGCGGCTGTCTGACTGGCTAATAAGTCTACTGTAGCATCGGCGATATCCCCCGTGCGTTGGATTAATCGATCGCGTAATACATTCTCTGGTGCGGTACAGTGGAGAATCTGGAAGAATAATCCGCAATCTGCGGCTAAATCGACCACTGGGGAGCGAAGTGACTGTCGATCGTACTTGGCATCCAAAATTACAGTCCAGCCCTGTGCAGCTAATTTATTGCCCAATTCTAGTACTTGCTGGTAGGTTCGATCGGTCATTTCTGGAGTATAGAGACTGTCATCGCCCTTGCTCAGAAGTGGAATTTTACCCAAGTGTTTGCGCACTGCATCAGATCGAAGCTGGATACCACCTACTTGCTGGGCAATTTGTTTACCCAGGGTACTTTTTCCAGAGCCAGATCGCCCCGACAACATTATCAGTCGCCCCTGTCGTTGGCGAGTATAGTCCCAAGCTTGATGATAATAATTTTCGGCTGTCTGGGCGGCTGCAGTTCGATCTGCTGTAGATATCCCAGGATCGTCGAGCAGGAATGAGGTTACTTTGGCGCGGACATACGCCTGACGACTCAAGTACAGGGGCAATACCTGCAATCCCGCCCAATCTCCAGTCTGTTCGGCGTAGGTATTTAAAAACCGATTCGCCAGATCTTTGCGCCCTCTCGCTTCCAAATCCATCACGGCAAAAGCGACATCATACATAGTATCGACAAAGCGGAAAGATTCATTAAATTCGATGCAGTCAAACAGTAATATTTTATCTTGCCAGCGGCAGATATTGCCCAGGTGTAAATCGCCATGACATTCTCGAATAAATCCGCCATCGATTCGATCGAGAAATAGTTGGGCACGATCGTCTAAAAATCGATCGGTATATATTTTTGTCTGATTAAATTGCTGTGGAGTTTGGACGCGCCCGATATATTTTTCTGTCTGTCGATAGTTATCCTTGGTCGATGCTCGAATCCCCTCTACTGCCCCAAAGCTGCTAATATATTCATTAGTTTGAGCGCGATCGTGAAATTCGGCTACAACTCTCGCCATTTCTTCAATATCCCTATTGCCAATCGTCCCCACCTCGAACATATTGCTGAGTAAATTTGATTGGGGAAATTGCACCATTTTCACAGCATAGTCAACTATTTCGCCATCATTTCCCAGCCGATATCGATCGTTTTGTCGCGCGATCGACAATACTGCTAGATATAGTTCTTTAGCACCGCGTTGATTGAGTCGGAGTTCTTCTTCGCAAAAATGCTGACGTTTATCGACAGTAGAATAATCCAAGAACCCAAAGTTAACTGGTTTTTTGAGTTTATAGGCAAAGTCTCCCGTCAGCAACACGTAGGAAGCATGAGTTTGCATCAGTTGAATGGGAACAGTCACCAGATGGGGATAAAATTCTGGTGATAACATTTGCTGGATTAAGGCTGGAAGATTAGCTTCATTTAGCATGATTTGTTAAAAATGGCGGAAGGATCGGGAGAATGAGACTTCAACGTCGATATTTTGTTCGCGATTATATTCTTCAGATCGATAATCTGTGTAATTTCACTGATGCCAATCTCCCAACATCAGTGCAGGAGCTAGATAGACGCTATCGAAAGTTCCGTATTCATCGTGATGCCAAGTCAGTGGTTGAGTCAGCATAATTAAGGTAGGTGAAATGAGTAATCACCTAATTTAAAGTTGAGAAAACGAGATACATAGAGGTAGAATGCTGGCTGGGAGTGTGGCTACATAGCGTCAACTTTGCTAAACCAGGCAAAATTATCGCATAGATTGTGTAGCACAATCGCCACCACCAATCTATTTGGAAGCAATGGATTGTAAATGCTAAGATCGATCGTGATCAGAACCAAACTCAATTAGCAATAAACGATCGTGAAGTTAAATTTTCGCCGGATAATAACGGGTTTACTTTTACCTGCATTACTTGTGGCAATATCATTAGTCATCGTGAGTATTTATCCCGCCGCAGCACTAGCCGATGATTTTACGAAAGCAACTTTGCCTAATAACGCTGATTTTTCAGGCAAGGATTTAACGACTTATGAGTTTACACAAGCTACTGTTCGTAATGGTAAATTTGTAAATTCTAACCTCACTGGCGTGAGTTTGATCGGTGGCAATTTTGACTCAGCAGACATGACTGGGGCAAATATGACTAACGCTTTATTAGATACGGCAAGGCTGACACGAACTAATCTCACTAATGCTATTTTAGTCGGTGCATTTACTTCTGTCACTAATTTTGATGGTGCAATTATCGACGGCGCAGACTTTACTGATGTGCTGCTCCGAAAAGATATCAAAATGAAGTTATGTAAGGTTGCCAAAGGAACTAATCCAACGACAGGTAGAGATACTAGAGAAACGCTAGAATGTAGTTGACAATGAATAGTTGTAGCAGTATAAATATCCCCGACTTCTTGAAGAAGTCGGGGATATTTCCTCACCAGTTATCGCAGGGTGTCTTAGCGTCAGCGTAACGCACAGAAGATTTAATTAATTTAGGATTGCTATAGCAATCTCTGAAATTTAGGGTAGGGGCTATTCATGAATAGCCCCTACCCTAAATTTCATGGCTATTTTCTATAAAGATATCAGATCGTCAATGGTAATATGTCGCTGTTTTGCTAGTTCTTGGAGTCGCTGTTGAGTTGTTATAAAAAGTTGATAGTATTCGACTTTTTTGGCTAAATCTTCTGGCTCTTTACTCTGTAATTTACTTAAATAGTATTTACGCTTTTGTTCGCAGGCAAATTTTTCCAGACAGGCAATAGCAGCACGTAAAACTAATGGCGAACG
>NZ_JANOJV010000023.1:0-26946 GCF_031418915.1 Chamaesiphon sp. VAR_48_metabat_135_sub
GGATTTCGGATCGGCAATATCGAAATATCTGCCAAAACGCTCAAGAAAAATGTCCTACCACCAGCGATCGCGATTTTTACATTCTTAGCTTTGTGGGAAGCGTTATCGGCTTCGGGAATTACCCTCTTACCTGGCCCTTCGAGCCTGTTTACCGATCCACGGACGCTTGAATTAGTGAAATATCCTTTTTACGATCGCGGCGGCATCGACAAGGGGATGTTCTGGCAGACTTGGGCAAGCTTGCAGCGGGTAGGCATTAGTTATACATTAGCGGCGATAGTTGGGATTAGTCTGGGCATTGCGATCGGTACCAGTGAGATGCTCTCTCGCGCACTCGATCCTTTGTTCCTATTTTTAAGAACTGTTCCCCCCTTGGCTTGGGTACCAATTTCCCTCGCTGCATTAAATAAAAACGAACCTGCTGCTTTATTCGTAATTTTTATTACCGCAGTATGGCCGATTTTAATTAATACCGCAGTTGGTGTCAAACAAATCCCTCAAGATTATATTAACGTTTCCAAAGTCGTCCAAGCTTCCAAGAAAAAGTACTTTTTTAACATCCTACTCCCTTCCGCACTTCCTTATATTTTCACTGGTTTGCGTGTAGCAATTAGTTTAGCTTGGTTGGCAATTATCGCCGCTGAAATCGTGATGTCGGGAATTGTTGGGATTGGTTTCTTTATCTGGGAAGCTTATCAAAATAACTACATCAGCGAAGTTATTCTCGCATTGGTTTGGATTGGTGCGGTTGGTTTATTGCTCGACTCTGCAATGTCTTGGTTGCAGAACAAAATCGTCAAACAGAAGGTTAATTGAGTTGCTGCGTAGATCTCTACCCCACCCCAGCCCTCCCCTTATAAAGGGGAGGAAGCAAGAAAGCCCCCTTTATAAGGGGGCGCAAAAGCCCCCCCTTATAAAGGGGGGGTTGGGGGGGTAGAGCACCAGCAGAAACGAAGTCTAACAAACTATTAATTATCCAAAATTTATAAACTGCTATGTCAACAGTCGAATTAGTCAATATTAAAGATGCAGGGAAAACTTTCCCGCTCAGTGGTGGGAAAGAATATATTGCCCTACGCGGTATCGATCTCCAAATCAGACGCGGTGAATTTATTTCGTTGATCGGGCACTCTGGCTGTGGCAAATCTACCCTGCTAAATATGATTGCGGGACTGGATTTAGCCACCGAAGGAGTAGTTTCCTTAGAAGGATTAACTATTACAAAACCTGGTCCCGATCGAATCGTAGTTTTCCAGAACTATTCACTCTTACCGTGGATGACAGTTCGGGAAAACGTCGCTTTTGCTGTTGATGAAGTTCTGACCGAAAAAACTGCTCAAGAGCGGAAAGAAATCGTCGAACACTATGTCGATGTCGTCGGACTTGCTAAAGAGATCGACAAATATCCCAGTGAAATGTCTGGGGGGATGCGCCAACGGGTCGCGATCGCCCGCGCCCTAGCCGTGCAACCGCGCTTATTGTTACTTGATGAACCCTTTGGTGTACTCGACGCGCTGACGCGGGGTAAATTACAAGAACAACTAGTCAAAATTTGCGAAGATAATAACATTTCAGCGTTAATGGTGACTCATGAAGTTGATGAAGCCGTACTGATGAGCGATCGAGTGGTGATGCTCACCAATGGCCCAGCTTCCAAAATTGGCTCGATTTTAGAGGTAGATATTCCCCGTCCGCGCAAGCGGTTAGAAGCCGTTAAACATCCGAGTTACTATCAGCTCCGCAGCGAGATTATTTACTTTCTCAACCAGCAGAAACAAGTTAAAAAAATGCGGGCGCAGAAAGTTCAAAATGTTGCCGCTCACGGGTTAGAAAAGGTTAACTTGCAACTCGGCTTTGTGCCCTTAACGGCGTGTGCACCGATGATTATTGCCAAAGAAAAAGGTTTCTTTGTCAAACACGGTTTAGAACAAGTATCCTTAGTGCGAGAATCGAGTTGGCGCGGCGTTGTCGATGGACTGATCGGCGGTTATATTGATGCAGCAGCCATGCCATCGGGAATGCCCCTGTGGATTACTCTCGGCGGTAGTGGTCAACCCACGCCTGTTGTCAGCTCCCTTACCATCAGTCGAAATGGTAACGCTATTACCCTCGCTAAGAGATTTAAGGATTACGGTGTCAAAACCCTCGCCGATTTCCGCGATGCAATCCGCGCCACCCCCAACGAACCCCACCGGATGGGTGTAGTGCATCCTTCCTCCATGCACAACCTGCTGCTACGTTATTGGCTAGCAAGTGCGGGCATCGATCCCGATCGCGAGTTACACTTGAAACAAATCCCGCCCGCTCAAATGGTCGTAGATTTGAAAAACGGTACGATCGACGGTTTTTGCGTCGGCGATCCGTGGAACCTCCGCGCCGAAATCGAAGGGATTGGCTTTACCGTCGCCCGCGACATCGATATCTGGAACGGTCATCCTGGCAAAGTTTTAGGCTGTCGCCAAGATTGGGCAACTGCCTTCCCTAATACTTTTATTGCCCTGAATAAAGCAATTTTAGACGCTTGCCGCTACTGCGCCGATCCTGCTAATGCCGAAGAGATTCGCAAAATCTTAGCCCGCAAAGAATATATCGGTACCAGTCTAGATTTTATTCATCTGGGCGGCCCCGATGATATCGTGCCTGGGGTAAAGTCCGTTGCCCACCATGTCTTTTTCGGTGATGGTGTCAATCGTCCCAGTCGGACAGAACATCTCTGGCATATGGTCGAGATGGCGCGATGGGGCGATGTGCCGTTCCCCCGCAATTGGGTAGAGGTGCTGGAAAATACCTGTCGGGTTGGGGTATTTAGTACCGCAGCGCGAGAATTGGGAATGACCGAGATTTCCTACAGTCGAAGTTCAATTAAGCTCGTCGATGGTACAACTTTCGATGCCGAAGATCCGATTGGCTATCTCAACAATCTCGAAATCAAACGGGATATTACTCTCGCGGAAATTCATTAAACGGAGATGCCGCGTAGTTCTGATACCCCACCCCAGCCCTCCCCTTGTAAAGGGGAGGGAGCAAGAAAGCCCCCTTTGGCGGCGTAAAAATCCCCCCTTTATAAGGGGGGGGGTTGGGGGGGTAGAGCACCAGCGAAAACGAAGTCTAGCCGATTTGTGTATACGTAGCCGTTGGCATAGCCGCTCCGCCAGGAGAAGTGTCAATTCTCAATTAATTTAATATCAACTATTACAAATCCTAAATCCTATGACCACTACTACTTCTGCACCTCGATCGGGAAAATCAACAAACACCAAACAGGATTTTATTTGCTTTGAAAACATTACGAAATCTTATCCTTCTAGAGCAGGATTAAATGTCGTCATTAAGAATATCGATCTCACCGTCAAGCAAGGTGAATTTATTTGTATTATCGGACACTCTGGTTGCGGTAAATCTACATTACTAAATACACTTTCTGGGTTTGCCACACCCAACGAAGGTCAAGTCACTATGAATGGTAAGTTAATTACTAAGCCTGGCCCCGATCGGATGATGGTTTTTCAAAGCTACTCTTTAATGCCGTGGATGACAGCTTATGATAATGTCTATTTTGGATTAGATTCAGTCCATCCCAACAAATCTAAATCGGAAAAAGATCGGATTGTCCGTGATACTTTGACGATAGTTGGTTTGGGCGAGGCAATGGAGAAAAAACCCACCCAATTATCTGGAGGGATGCGCCAGCGCGTAGCGATCGCACGGGCATTTTGTCTGCGTCCTGAAGTCTTAATTTTAGATGAACCTTTTGGTGCGCTCGATGCAATTACCAAAGAAGAAATGCAGGAAGAAGTTTCAGAAATCGTTCGCGAAGTTGGCTGTACGGTACTGATGGTGACTCATGATATTGATGAATGTTTATTCCTGGCCGATCGATTAGTGATGATGACTGAAGGCCCAGCAGCGGGCATTGGAGAGATCTTAGATATTCCGTTTGAGCGTCCACGCGATCGCGAACAAATGCTCGAAGATCCTCGTTATTATGAATTGCGTAACCGCGCCCTCGAATTTTTATATAGTGGGAATTCTCATTAACTCGATATTCAGCTAAAAAAAAATCGACATAGCCAATCGAAAAAGCGATCGTGTTCATGGCGATCGCTAATCTTCTAATCCAGATTTTAATTAATTATCCTCGGCGAACGTATCCTCACCCTCATCAAAATTTTCAGATGTTTGGGCGTTGAGCATCCAGTTTTCATAGCGGCGGTTGCGGCGTTTACCTTTGGCAGTAGTCGCGCGTTTACCCGCTCTTTTACCGCAAACGAGACTCTGGAGATCGGGAGCATCGCTAATATCGTTAAGAGTATCGTTGCAAGTCCGTTTCATTGCGGTGGCGATCGGTTGATAGTTAATTTATATAATCTAACTTAAAAATCCCCAGTTATTGGATAGATGTGGTTTTCGAGCGAGAGCATTCACTAATTAAAGCTTTTTACTACTAGTTAACTTCTGCATTAATTGTATGTTCTCACAGCTACCCGAACGGCAAATACATCTGATTCGTTGGATTCTCACGATCGCCTGGCTGCTGATTATTGCCTCATTATTCTACGATCCTTGGACTCCAGCATTGACAGTACCCAGCCACCCGTGGAGTCCATTCCGGTTATCAGCTAGTTGTATTTCAGTTCAGGGAAAATGTTTAGTAGAACAGCCTTATTCGCTGGCGACAACGTTGTTCTGGGGAGCGATCGTTCCGGCATCAATCTTTATCTTGCTAATATTTGGACATGAAGCTTGGCGACGGATTTGTCCGCTCTCATTTCTATCCCAAATTCCTCGGGCATTGGGCAAACAAAGACAGTTCAAACGCGAAAATCCGAACACAGGAAAGGTTCGTTATGAACTGGCGAAAGTAAAGCCGGATTCGTGGGTAGGGCGAAATTATCCATACGTCCAATTTGGCTGGCTATTTGTGGGATTGTGTGGGCGAATTTTATTTTTTAATGCCGATCGATTAGTATTGGCATTATGGATATTATTTACAATCGCTGCTGCCATTACGGTTGGCTATTTGTATGGTGGTAAATCGTGGTGTAACTATTTTTGTCCGATGGCTCCCGTGCAGCAAATTTACAGCGAACCTGGTGGTTTATTTGGAAGTAAAGCACATATTAGCGATACATCAATTACCCAATCGATGTGTCGAATGGTATTGCCAGATGGCAAAGAACAAAGTGCTTGTGTTGCCTGTCAAAATCCCTGTATCGATATCGATTCGCAACGAGCATATTGGGATGGCTTGAATAAACCTGAAGTATCGTGGTTGCGTTATGGTTATGTGGGCTTAGTCATTGGTTATTTTGTTTATTACTATCTCTATGCAGGCAGTTGGGATTATTATATTTCCGGCGCATGGGCGAGACAAACCGACCAATTATCAACACTATTAAGTCCAGGATTTTATCTATTTGGACAAGTGATAAATATCCCTAAAATAGTGGCTGTACCATTGACTTTAGGCACTTCTACTGTTATTGGTTATCGAGTAGGTAAATCGATCGAACAATGGGCAAAATCTTCTAGTCGTAAGCGTAATTCTAAGCTATCGCCGGACGTAATTCGACATCGTGTTTTCACACTATGTACATTTTTTATCTTTAATTTCTTCTTTATTTTTGGTGGTCGTCCGTTAGTTCAACTAATGCCGATTTGGATTCAGTATATATATGAGCTTGCGCTAGTATTACTGAGTACCTTGTGGGTATATAAAACTTGGCGACTAAGCTCCGATCTGTATTCGCGAGAAAATCTAGCCAGTCGCTTCCGCAAGCAATTAGAAAAATTACAACTGGATATTTCACAGTATGTAGAAGGTCGCTCTTTGAGCGATCTGAATACTCATGAAGTTTATATTTTAGCTAAAGTTTTACCAGGATTTACTAGAGAAAAGCGACATGCGGCTTATAAAGGGGTGGTGCGTGAAGCTTTGGAAGAAGGGTATGCTAATTATTCGAGTAGTTTAGAAGTATTGCAACAACTACGTCAAGAACTAGGTATCACCGATGACGAACATCGCGAGGTATTAGAAGAGTTAGGAATTGAAGATCCAGAGTTGCTAAATCCCGATCGTCAGCGCAGTTTGGAGAATCAAATTCGCTTGACTGGTTATCGTAAATCGCTAGAACGACTGATGTTATTACAGCGACAACAAGGAGCTACTAATGTCGATCTCAATCCAAACTCATCAGAAATAACTGCTTTGCGTCGTGAATATTCGATTAATCCGCAAGAAGAAGCTTGGATTTTGAGTGGGATTTCGCCTGAAGCCGGAAATCTACGCCGAGCTGAATTCTTACTCGCTCAATTACCAGATCTGATTGCCTGCTATCGCGGACTCAATCAACCAATTCTACACGAACAACAAGCAGTTTTGACACTGCTAAAAAGTAGTATCCATCACAAGAAAGAATTAATAGTTCGCACTATTTTAGAAACTCTTGCCAGCCTGAATAACGATCGAGAGGTGATCGATCTCGCGGCACAACTAGGTAATTTAGCTCCAGTAGTTTTACTAGAACTATTAGAATTAGAAGGTTGGCACGAACGACTGCATCCAGAAATAATTGAGCAGCTAACACCATTATCAGCACTCACAAATACCTGTGCGATCGATTATTCAAGTCAAGAAACTCTTAACTCTCTATCGCCATTACTCGACGATCGCAATCCCCTGATTCAAACAGCTTGTCTATATATTACCGCACAACTCG
Source organism: Chamaesiphon sp. VAR_48_metabat_135_sub (assembly GCF_031418915.1). Classification (NCBI taxonomy): domain Bacteria; kingdom Bacillati; phylum Cyanobacteriota; class Cyanophyceae; order Gomontiellales; family Chamaesiphonaceae; genus Chamaesiphon; species Chamaesiphon sp. VAR_48_metabat_135_sub. Next base: position 6,720 of record NZ_JANOJV010000023.1, read on the forward strand.
ATCTCGATCGCAGTCAACTAATTGCCCGTAATTACACCGATCCTCAAACCTCATCTTTGGTTAGTGAAGCCGTCAAGATTATCTTGTCAGCATCTCAACAGTGCCCCCCCTTAACGACATTTTCCTTGTTAGAAAAAGCGGTGCATCTATTTAATAGCGATTTCTTTAACCGGATTCACAGTGAGACATTAATTGCGCTATCAGAGCGTGCCGATTTTAGAACCTTTACCGACAATGAAGCTATTACCGAAGCTGGCGATACCTGTCGCGAACTCCTGCTATTAATTGAAGGAAATGCCCAGATTATCTTCCATTTACCAAACCAAGAAGTGCGGATCGAGCAACTCAAATTAGGACAAACACTCGATGAATTAGAAGTTTTGGCACATAGCGATTCTCAGAATACGATCGTCGCTACAGGCGATTTTACCCGCATTTTGGCAGTCCCCGTTAATGCCTTTGACGATTTGCTAGATCGAGATCGGGATTTTGCGCGGCGGGTATTAGAACTCGAAAGTCGTCAATTACAAAGATTTATGCGATCGCTGCAAACTACATCAGCATAGCTTGCCGATCTTTGCTAGCATCGGAGTACAATTAAACTTAGATAGTTGCTAGTAAACTGGCAACTATTTAGATGATTATTTTCTGGGAGTATCGCTCTATGTCGAGAAAGTATAGTACTCCTGGCTACCATCCGATTAAAAAAATCAAAGTAATCTTCCAAGGTCTGCATATTGCCGTCATCACGGATTTTAGTGTTGCATACAAACTAGCATTATCGCTGCCGATCGCGATCGGTGCGATCGCGTTTCATAAATGGGTCGATCTGTCATTGATTCTAATTGCAACCGGATTGATGTTGCTAGGCGAATTATTCAATAGTGCCATTGAAATCTTGTGTGATTTTGTCGAGCAGCAGGAAAATCCCCAAATTGGCGCGATTAAGGATATCGCTGCTGCGGCTGCGGGGATTGGGATCTTTGTATGGGTGGCGATTCTGGTTATCGAAGGCATCCATCTCCTGACAATTAGATAGAAATGCTCGATCTGTAATCTATTACTATTTAGCCAGCTACTTTATGGAAATTCGAGCAGAGAGATCGGAAGATATAAGTGCAGTTCACAAAGTCAATGTTGCAGCATTTGAGCGAGAGAATGAGGCGGATTTAGTCGATCGGTTGCGAGGTCTTGCGGATACCTTTTCCTTCGTTGCGGTAGAAGTCGATCGAATTGTTGGACATATTTTTTACAGCCCAGTTAAAATCGAGGGAAAATGTGCTGATAAGTTATTCGTGCTTGGGTTAGCACCCCTAGCCGTGCTACCCGATCATCAGCGCAAAGGGATTGGGGCATTGTTGATTCAGCATAGTTTGGAGGCGTGCGCTCAGTTAGGGTGTAAGGCTGTTGTGGTGTTGGGTCATCCAGAGTACTATCCGAAATTTGGGTTTGTTCCAGCCAAAGAGAAAGGATTGAGGTGTGAGTATACAGTGCCGGATGAGGTATTTATGGTGCTGGAGCTGGAAAGTGATGCATTGAAGCAGTGCAGTGGAACCATTAAATATCGGTCGGAGTTCGGGGAAGTTTGATTAATAGGCTGCGTTGAATAAATATGAGAAATCCTTTAAGTTATGTATCTTTACATAACTTAAAGACTTTATGAATGGCATTCAGGCAACTTTCACGTCTACGGATCGTGCCTTTCATATTGAAGGTGATACCAATTTAAATGGTATTAATGACAGATAGAGCATCTAAGATAAAGGGATATCTGGTGATACCAGCAATAATGCCAGGAGTCAATTCAGCCAAGAGTTGACCTAATTTGATTTGAAGTTCGTCAAGAGTCTTGAAAGAAGCCCACCGGAGGTCAGCTTTGAGATATTGCCACAAATTGTGAAGATAGATCCCCGACTTCTCCGAGAAGTCGGGGATCTGAATATGTCCTAACTAGTGCGGCGGTTGCTATATTTATCGAGTAAATTTCAGCAATTCTAACTGTTGATAAATATCGTCACGAACTTGTGCTTTGAGAGATTTACCCAAGCGATTTTTTTTCTGAGCTATTTGCAAGCAGCTAGCAGTCGGACAAAGATAAGCCGAACGTCCTTGTACGAATGTATTGCCTCGATCGATGATAATTTGACTTGATGGATGAGATCTTACTAACCGCCAAAACTCACTTCGATGGGCTACTTTGCGACAACTTACACACCGACGATAATCTTTGGTCATAATTTGAGTGTAAAATGATGACTGCTAATTTCCATCCGGTGGCGGAGATAAAAGCGGTGTGCTGCAAATTTTTGCACTCCAGAATCTAGGGTTAATTGTTGACAATTTTGGTTGTGGGCATAATCCACCAGCCAATTGAATAATTTTAGCCCATAACCTTTCGATCGATTGTTAGATCGACTAACCAAATCGTCAACATACAGAAACTTACCCCAAGCCAAGGATTCAGAGATTCTAAATCCAGCAACAGCTTGAATCATTCGATCGACTTGGAGATAATCAAATTGTTGCTGCTGCCGTTGAACTCGATCGATAAAATCTGTAAGTTCCAAATGGGGACGCAATTCTACCATTACGGAAAAATAATCAGTAATTTCCTGAATCGAGATGGCGTTCGCGAAGCGTACCATAGGTAATCGAAATATTATTATTCATATCAGCACGATTGCACAAATATAATATTAAACTTGCCCAAAATATGTCTGGTGGACAATGCCTATCATGTTCATTCTGTGCCTTTTTAGGGGGTCAAAGTTCATGCAAAATATGTGAATCTATTTGGGTGAAATTGGCTTTAGAAAAAGCTTTCCGCCAACACAATCACAAAAAGTGCCTGAACAAAAAATGGGGAAATTCCATCAAAATTAACATGCTAGACAATGCCCACCGTACAGCTTTCAACTTTCAACTAATAATTATCATCAGCATATCCAGCATCTTGATAATCGGGTTGATAGCGCGATTGATATTCTGATTCAGCTTGGCGTTGAGATTCTACCTCAGCCATTGCCGCAACTGGATCGTATTTTTTAGCATCTTTGATATCAATTTTCCAACCAGTTAATCGCGCTGCCAGTCGAACATTTTGCCCTTCTTTCCCAATTGCTAAACTCAACTGATCTTCAGGTACCAATACATGTGCCTGACGACCTTCTGGATTGACTAATCGTACTTCATCAATCCGAGCGGGACTGAGGGCATTTGAGATATAAGTGGAGGGATCGGGAGACCACCGAATTACATCAATTTTCTCACCTTGCAATTCATTTACCACCACTTGAATCCGCGAACCTCTCGATCCGATACACGCGCCTACGGGGTCTACATCGCCCTCTAAGGTATCTACCGCAATTTTTGTACGGGGGCCGACATTTCGAGAAGGAGGACTAGCTTCTCGCGCCACAGCGACGATTCTGACTAGTTCTTCTTCAATTTCAGGGACTTCATTAGCAAAGAGTTCGACAACTAATCCCGCCGCGCCGCGAGAAACGAGGAGTTGAGGTCCTCGTTGGGAACCTTCGCGGACTTTTTTGAGGAAGACTTTAAAGGTGCGTCCAATTCGGTAGTTATCGTTAGGAAGTTGCTCTTTCTGAGGAAGTTCGGCTTCGACATCTGGTTGTCCGAAACTACTATTTACAGATAAAATTACTGATTGACGTTCAAATCTTAGTACCTTACCCATTAAGGCTGTACCTTCAAATTGCTCGAACTCTTCTTGAATAATTTTACGTTGTTGATCTCGTAATTTTTGGGCGAGAACTTGTTTGGCTTGAATCGCTGCCATTCGACCAAAATCTTCGCGATCGGGTGTAACGTCCAATACAACTGAATCGCCGATTTGAGTTGAATCTTCGGCATCTTCTTGTTGAAGGATATTCTTGACTTCACTCAAAGAAATCTCACGGTCTTCATCGGTGACTTCTTCAACGATTGTTTTAGTTGCAACAACTTGGAAAGCTTCTTCTTCCAAGTTTAAAAACACATCAAAGTTATCAAAATGATCTTCATCAAACTGCATTTGGTCTAAATGCTGAGACCGTCGATAACGCTCGTATCCTTTAAGTAAAGCCTCTCTTAATGCTGTCTGAACGGCAGAACTGGGTAGGTTGCGATCCTTGCTAATTTCCTCAATCATACTTCGTAGTTGAGGCAAACTAACGTTGCTTTTTGGTTGTTGTTTAGCTTTTGACATATTCAGTTAAATTAATATTAAGGATTTAGGCGATCGAGTGGATATAAACCCGCCTTTACTTACGACTTATCTTCATTATTGTCATCTAAAGAGACTTTACTAACTAATTCTCTGGGAATTTGAATCGTTCGTCCTTTCTGACTCAGATAAATTGTGGTTTCATCCCGCCGAACGAGTTGTCCTTGCCATTCGGTTTTGTCGTCTTTATCGTTCAATGGTCGATCGGTAGTGACTTGCACGGCAAAGCCGCTAAAGGCGTTAAACTCTCGATCGGTAGTCAATTGTCTACTCGTCCCAGGACTAGAAACTTCTAGCGAATAGGCAAACGGAATCACATCAGTAGCATCCAACGCAGCTTCTAGAGCGCGGCTCATTCGTTCGCAGTCTTGTAATCCAGTATCCTCACTCGGATTGCGGATATCTACCCGCAGGGATGGCGGACGTTCGTGGGTATGAAAGATAACGGCAACTACTTCTAGCCCCAATTCTGCGGCGATTGGGTTAGCAATGTCAGTGATTTGGGGAATAAGGGGATGAGCCATAGATGTAGCAAGGACTAGTGGCTAGAGAGGGTAATGTTGGGAAAAAGGTAATAACTAGGATCGATATCGATTTATACTCAGCTACAATCACTGGTAAATTTAGGTCATCGAATATCTGAGATCGAGGACGACATTGAAAATAATCATGCTTGCGAGCAGCCGTAAACAACAAAAAAAGTGGGGTTCGACCCACTCCTGGCAATTTATTATTCCAAGAAGCATACGGACAGACTAATATTTTAGTTTGCCCATGCATCTAATATTAACAGAGTTTTGATTCGAGAGTAAGATAGTAGCTAGCGGGTACAAAAGTAATCGTTAGCGTAGCTCTGCCCCAGAAAATTGACCCTCTACACCCGTTCATGACAGTACATATCTCACATCAGTTAAGTACCCCCATATGACTCTAAATCTTTACTTCCTTCGTCACGGCCAAACCGCATCTAGTCGTGGTAATTTGTTTTGTGGATCGATCGATCCAGGATTAACTGCTGATGGTGAAGAAATGGCGCAGACATTTGCGACAGCTTATGTTAATACACCTTGGGAAGCAATTTATTGCAGTCCCAAAGAACGCGCGATTTTGACAGCCGAACCTTTAGCCAATGCGCTAAAAATGGAGTTACAACTGCGAGATGGATTGCAGGAAATTAATTATGGTACGTGGGAAGGCAAAGATGTCGCTACGGTTGATGCTGAGTACCACGATGATTATCTGCGGTGGTTGGCAGATCCTGCTTGGAATCCTCCCACAGGCGGAGAATCGGCAATGGCAATCGCCGCTCGCGCTTTAGCTGTAGTTGAGGAAATCAGTCAGCAACACCCCACGGGGAATGTTTTGGTCGTATCCCATAAAGCAACGATTCGGATCTTGTTGTGCAGTCTACTAGGTATCGATGCGGGGCGATTCCGCTATCGCTTGGGGATGCCAGTATGCAGTCTGAGTATTGTTGAGTTTGGCGCACATGGGCCATTATTAAAGGTATTAGCCGATCGATCTCATTTGACCGATCGATTGCGTGATTTACCTGGAACGTAAAGTAGGCTTTAGGCTTTAGGAGAAATGCCTTCCCAACTCCTGAAGCCCAAATCCCGAAAATAGCTGAGATCGGGTAACTTATGCACGATCTTGGTCTTCGATCGGTTAAGATAATAAAGTTTGAAAATAACAATAAATCTTTAGATTAGCTAGCAAAACATTACAGTAACGATACGTTTCACGTGAAGGTACAGCCACTTATCGGCTTGACGTAAAATTAAATATTATTCGGATATACAGGAGAAATCGAACTCATGGTTCAGATGGCAGCCAGTTTGGAACTTAACTTTACCAGCGAAACCTATAAAGATGCTTACAGTCGCATCAATGCGATCGTGATTGAAGGCGAACAGGAAGCGCATGAAAACTATATTACACTGGGTGGGCTATTGCCAGATGCCCAGGACGATCTAGTTAAGTTATCCAAAATGGAAATGCGTCACAGAAAGGGGTTTGAAGCCTGTGCGCGAAATCTAGCGGTAACTCCAGACATGGGATTTGCCAAGGAATTTTTTGCGCAGTTGCACGAAAATTTCCAGATTGCTGCGGCAGCGGGAAATACTGTCACCTGTCTGTTGATTCAATCGCTGATTATCGAGTGTTTTGCGATCGCGGCTTACAATATTTATATTCCAGTAGCAGATGATTTTGCGCGGAAGATTACCGAAGGTGTCGTCAAAGATGAGTATATGCATCTCAATTTTGGTGAAGTCTGGCTGAAAGCAAACTTTGAAGCATCTAAAGCCGAACTTCAAACTGCAAACCGTCAAAATCTGCCCCTGATTTGGAAGATGTTAAACAATGTCGCCAAAGACGCGAAGGTATTAGGGATGGAGAAGGATGCTCTAATTGAAGATTTTATGATTGCCTATGGTGAAGCTCTAAATAATATCGGCTTCAATACTGGTGAAATCATGCGGATGTCAGCATATGGATTGATGGGTGCATAGTTTAGATTGCCTAGCAGAAAGATAGTGCATTAAATAACTTAGAACTTCATCGCCATCTCCCAGGTACGGGCAATTCATCGGGAACCTCCGAGAAACCCCGCCCGTTCTACGGCGGGGATGTATGGAAGACGAGAGAATCCAGGTAAATATGCCGAATGTCTTGGGGTAAATCCGCTTCTAATTGCTGATAGCCTTCGGCTAAATATTCAGGAATGCTAGTTGCTGGAATTTTTTGTCCTTCACCTTGTAGATAGGCAGAAATGCGTTGTTCGTTCCACTTGAGATTTTGAGTCATTACCACGATTAGACGCGATAGCGGCGAAAGTCGATCGAGTCCTCGATCGAGATAACACCATAATGGTGGTGGCGCAGCAGTTAAGGCATAACGGATCTTTGCTGGTTGGGGAATTTTGACTCGATGGATCGTGCTACCTGTAATATCTATCAGCCAGTTTTGCCAATTAGTCCCTTCTGGCTCTGTGGATATTTTGACTCGTTGGAGTTCTTGGAAAATCTGTCGCCAGGAGACTGCAAATAGATAATCAGCCTGAAGTTGAGATTCTACAGCATGTTGGACGACGCTATGAACGATCGCCCCATAACGACAAAATAATGCTGTGAAAAATTTGCCTTGTTCGGGGTGGAGTTGATGTAAACTAATTAACTCTCGATCGCTATAAATAGCTAACGATCTTAAGATATCGTGATTGGCTTCGGGGAAGGTCGGGATTGACAACATCTTTAAATTAGTCGATCGTTGACAGTTGATAGTTTAACACCCGATCTCAAAATTAGACGATCGAGTTTTACACTAGCAGCAAACAGCACGATATATTTAGCTTACAGACCAGTTTAAAGACTTTAAATTTCTTTCTATGCAATCTAGTTCCCAGCCACAACGGATGCGCAATTTTACGATCGTCATCATTGCGATCGTCCTAGTCATCGCACTAGCCTTAGGTGTTCGTACCCAAAACTTTAGTACGAGCTTAGAAAGTCAAGCGCAGCAGGCGCAACCGATCGATCTGGCTCTCAGCAATGGCAAACCGACGCTGATGGAATTTTACGCCAATTGGTGTACTAGTTGTCAGGCAATGGCCGCAGATTTAGCAGTAGTTAAAGCACAATTTGGCGATCGAGTCAACTTCTCCATGCTTAATGTCGATAATACCAAATGGCTACCAGAGGTAACAAAATATCGCGTTGATGGAATACCCCATTTTGTCTTTTTCGATCGTCAAGGGAAAGTTCTCGCTCAAGCGATCGGCGAACAACCCAGACAGATCCTAGAATCTAAATTAGCAGATCTCGTCGCTGGAATAGATCTATCCGAAACCGCCTCTATCGGCGAAGTCTCTAAATTCACACCTAAAGTAGTTCCCCAGAGTGACGATCCTCGCGCACATGGAGCATAGATTAGGGTAAAGGGTAAAGGGTAAAGGGTAAAGGAAAAGAACAATCCCCAACACCCCCACATCCCAATACCCCAACACCCCAACACCCCAACACCCCCACATCCCCCACACTCCCAACTGTGTCTCAAATAATCGTCATCGGCGGCGGCGCGGCGGGATTTTTCGCGGCGATTACCTGCGCTCAAACTCATCCGCATACCCGTGTCACCTTACTCGAAGCGGGGAAATATCCCCTCGGTAAGGTCAAAATATCCGGTGGAGGTCGATGTAATGTCACTCATGCCTGTTTCGATCCAATTCAGTTGGTACAGTACTATCCTCGCGGAAATAAGGCTCTGCGGGGTGCTTTTACTCGCTTCCAACCACGGGATACCGTAGCCTGGTATGCCGATCGAGGCGTGAAGCTCAAAACGGAACCTGACGGGCGGATGTTTCCAACTACCGATGACTCAGACACGATCGTCAGATGCTTATTAGACGCTGCGGCGGCTGCTGGAGTCAAAATCTGGACGGGGGAAGCTGTAGCTGAAATTGTCCCCCAACAGCCCCTTGGATGGTCTGTCAGCCTTCGATCGGGGCAGGTTTTAACAGCCGATCGAGTCTTACTCGCAACGGGTAGTAATCCCAGTGCTTATAAGTGGGTGCAAAAATTGGGTGTCCCAATTTTAACGCCCGTTCCATCCTTATTCACCTTTAATATTCCCGATCCGCGTCTGGCAAATTTAGCGGGAGTTAGCGTCAAATCCGCTACTGTCAAATTATCCGCCACTGGCAAAAATGCCTTGACTCAAACAGGTGCATTATTGATTACACATTGGGGTGTCAGTGGTCCAGCCGTGTTAAAATTATCGGCTTGGGGAGCCAGGTTTCTTGCCGAATCTCGCTATAGTACGACACTAGTTATCGATTGGTTGCCAGATTATCGCCCCGATAAATTACGCGAACTAATTTTGGCAGTTAAGTCCCAATTACCCCAGAAAACAATCCAAAACAGTTGTCCCGTCCCGATGCCCCATCGACTGTGGGAGTCGCTGACTAGTTATATTGGGATTCAAGCTAGCGATAGATGGGCGGGATTGGCAAATAAGACACTCGATCGATTAATTCAAGAATTAAATCGCGGTGAATATCAGATTACTGGTAAGGGGGCATTTAAGGAAGAATTTGTCACCTGTGGTGGTGTCGATCTCAAATCGGTAAATTTCCAAACGATGGAAAGCAAAATTTGCCCTGGGTTATATTTTGCAGGAGAAATCCTCGATATCGATGGAGTGACAGGCGGCTTTAATTTTCAAAGTGCTTGGACTACGGGATATCTGGCAGGATTGGCAATGGGGAAACAATGAGTCGCAAGTCCCAAGTCACAAACGGAATTAGAGATTTTGAAGTTGTAGAAGAGTTCAGCAATTTCAAATTCAAACTTGTTCAGGCACCTCGTAGGGGCAGGTTTATGCTAGTAAGTCTCGATCTGTACCAATAAGTATCAAACAAACCTGCCCAACCCCACCAGAAACCATCGATTATTGGTCGAGAATCGGTGATACATTTTTAATTTGGAATTGCTGAGAAGAGTTGAGAAATCTTATTTTGTGAGTGAGTTACAATGTCTAGAAAATTGTGGAGATCGATCTGTTTAGTTGGGATCGTGATGATGGCAGCGGGTTGTGGTGGTAAGCCCCAAGTTACTTCAGTTAATCGTCCCGAACTTGCAAGTAGCCCCAGTCCATTACCTACGCCTAAAAATGTCTGGATGACTGAATTTAAGCAACTAAATGGGACTCCTTATTTATATGCGCCTATTTATGTTGCCGAACAAGAACAAAAAAGTGTCCTCAAACAAATCAAATCGGCAAGCTATGAGTATGGAAGAGAGTATACAGGGATAGATATTCGGAACTATATGTTCGTGCATCGAGATAATTTATCAGCCGGAAAATTACTATCTAATAATACTTCACGACTGCTAGAGATGGAGCAGATTGGCGTACCAGCTCCACCAGATAAATCTAATCTAGATTCAAGTCGCCGGAATTGGATTAAAACTGTAAAAACATTGTGGTATGTCCAGGTTTTAGCCGATACAAATAGAGATAAGACCCTAACTGATTTAGACCGCAAACAGATCGCTATCTCTGATGTTTCCGGTGCGAATTATACTGAAGTTATTAAGGATATCGATAAAGTTTTATTAGTTTATCCGAAAGGTCTCGATCGACGGTTGGTATTTTATATTTCGGATCAGAAACATTTTGTTGCCGATGTTGATATCCCCGCGCGTAAAGCCACAATTAAACGGCTACCCGCTCTCAATTAACCTGAATTTACCAATAATTGTTCGATCGAGCAAATTATACTTTGCACGGTTACAATCTGAATCTCCATCGTAGGGTGTGTTAGGCTGTAGCCGTAACGCACCACTTACTAACTCAAGTTGCTAGTACTCGGCGGCGTAAATAACAGTAATATTTTGGGAAAAGCGGGGAGAGTAATTAGAAAAACGACTGAATGGTGACTTTATTTCTGCCGCCGAGTACTAGCTGGAGTTTTTTAGCATGGGGAGGGGAAGGGAGAAGGAGGAAAGGAAAAACAGATAATTAATGAATTTTACATCTCTGGTACAATTGTAGGCAGACAAGCAGGAATCCCACACTCATCCCTGCACGATCGAGTCAATGGTAGTTCGCATTAGAGAACCAGGCAAAAGCAATGGGAAAACATCGTCGTCCTCTGAAACACCTGCCACCATTTTTCGATCGCACCGATAATCCTGAATTGCATAACTTCCCCCGTGGCGTAGAAGTCGATATTACACCGCCACCGCCGGATTTAAGCCCTTTCGATCGAGATGTATTGCAAGTATGCGGTAATTTCGGAAATCGTGCCCATGCTACGGATTTTAAGGCATTACTCCGCGCCTATCCCGATGTGCTCCAACGGATTCAAACGGCGGTAAATGGGGAAATTTTTTCGGGGAGAAATACCGAAACAGAATTTCTCGCAGATTTAACCGAGATCTGGTTCAAACGGGATGGATTCGAGCATATTTTTTGTGGAAGTATCGAACAAGGGCAACTCAAAGGGATGCATTATGTGGGGCGATATCTTCAACTTCAAGAGCAGGGATTGGCTGGGAAATTACCATACAATCAACATCAGCAAGAAGCGATCGATGGAGTCGTATATACGATTGGGGTATTGCTCAAGTATGGTAGTCGAATTATAGTCGATCGCCGGAATGGTTATGCTTTAGTTAGCGATGCAGCGGAGTTATTAATTGCCGCAACCCAAGCATTTAAAATTAAGTCTCGATCGAAATTCGTCTGCACTGTGGATGTTGTCGATGGGGATTCGGGACGTACTTATCCAGCAGTATTTGTTAAAGAAGATAATGCGATCGTGACTTTTTATCCCGACGCGACACCAACAGATCCCGCCTGTTAAATTAGCAATTAGGGGGTTGTTGGTATAGCTATATTACCCTTGTAGATTTTTTTGATTGCCTCGATCGCGATCGACTAGTAAGATAATTGATATCGAGCGATACGAGCGGTTTTACTATGACGATAGATCTCCACAGATTAGATGCGATCGAAGACGATCCCGATACATTCATCGAAGCTCTAGATGATTATGTAGAGGAATCGATCGATGAATTTGTAGAGACTAAGGAAGGGAAAGCCTACTTAGCAGCATATCCAGAAATGGAGGAGTTTGTGGGCAGTTGGATTTACCAACTATTGTATCTTGGTTATAGTTACGAGTCAGTAACGCTGCCAAAAATGACAAAAATTCATGTTGAAGAGATTGTCACCAAGTTATTTCCCCGCAAAATCTTATTAGGTAGTCCAGATGAAGCCGATACAGCTATTCCCGAATTGTTAGCATTTTGGCAGTTTCTCGATCGAGTTTATCAGCATCCTCACGCAGCAAAGATAGTCACCCTACTCCAACAGCTTCAACCCAAGTTCAATGCAATCATGAATGATTCCAGTAACTTTGGAATCGGCAAATCTTTCATCGCGCAAGGGATGACAGCAGGTTTTGATATGACGACCAATGAGGGATTAGAAGCTTATCGAGTGCAGTATAATCAAACCGATCGATCTTTAAGTTCTCCCAATTTTAATTCCTTACTCGAAAACTTTGGCATCAAAGCAGGTGGTGAAACCCAAAATTTGGTGACTGCATTAATGAGTGCGATCCCCAAAAATAACGATTCAAAACTACCATCAGAAATTCCGACATTAAGATTATTGCAGCAAGAATTCCAAACCAGTCAGTGGCAATCTTCCAAACATACATCCACCGATTTATCAGCAGCAGCAAGGGAATTATTAAACTCACAAACTCTAACTGCAACCTCACCAGGGACAATCCTCAAAGACTTTCAAGCTCTCTTAGACTTTGTTGGCGACAAGGGCACAGCCGTTAGTGTCACCAATCATTTGCTCCCACTCAAATCTCTGGCAGAAATTAACCAGCAACTGAGCGAACCAATTCAACTCGATCTCAAACGTCCCGTTCAAAAATCTTATCCCCCGATCGATGCCTTATATCTGCTGTTACGGGCATCTGGGCTAGGTCGAATTAGTGCCAAGGGTAAAAAGTACTTTCTCACCCTCGATCCCACCTTACTGACAATTTGGGATAGCTTAAATGCCACCGAACGCTACTGCACCTTACTAGAAACCTGGCTGATCCGCGCACATTCCGAAATAATTGGCGAGAACGATCCGCTCAATCTCGGTTCAAAATGTTTTCAATTTTGGCCGACAATTCCTGCGACAGGCATCAACATTGCCAATTACGAAGAGCAATCGAGATTGGCTTATTATCCCGAACTTCGGAACATCGCATTATTGGCAATGTTTGGATTTATTGAACTAACAACGGTTAAACCTGTAAAGGATAAAGGTTGGCGCATCAAATTAGTAGAAAAGCGGCTTTTTGGTGATGCCATGATGACATTATTGTACGGAGTTTTCAGCTCGGTACAGATGTGGTGGCCATCAGAAAACGATCCAGATTTACCTTTTGCTGAATTGCAACCCACTCTTCAACCCTATTTTTCCGAATGGAAAAATGTCCTGGGTTTATCAAGACATGAGTTTTGTTCGGGTGTCTATATATTCAAGGTTTCTGTGCTCAAATGCTGGCGACGGATTGCCATTAGTAGCAATTTAACTTTACAAGATCTCAGCGAGGCAATTCTCGAATCGATCGATTTTGACAACGACCATTTGGACATGTTTATCTATGAAAATCGGTTCGGTCGATCGATGAAAGTTTATCACCCTTTCTGTCAAGATGAACCAAAAACCGATACAGTGCAAATCGGCGATCTTCCCCTTCCCATCGGCTCAGTAATTAAATATGTCTTTGATTTTGGAGATTGGTGGGAATTTAAGATCGAGCTAGAACAAATTCAATCCGATGATATCCGCGTCGATTATGTTGAGATCCTAGAGCATTCTGGTGATGCTCCAGAACAGTATCCTCAGTAACTATTGTACTAATTGAGAAATTAAATTAGTCGAGCGTCAAACAGAGCTTCGCCGATCGTGTAGAAATGTTAAGATAACGATCGAAACTCATTTCCTCGTTCGCGTAGCGTCTCCAAAGGAGAATCGATCTAATATGTCAAAGTCATCTCCGTCAAAAGTTATAGTTATTGGTGCAGGTATCGGCGGATTGACGGCGGGTGCATTGTTGGCAAAACGGGGATATGAAGTAATTATATTCGATCGGGCGATCGTGCCTGGTGGCTGTGCGTCTACATTCAAACGCCAGGGATTTACCTTTGATGTTGGAGCTACCCAGGTAGCTGGATTAGAACCAGGTGGTATTCATCATCGGATTTTTAGCGAATTAGAAATCGATTTACCCGCCGCAACACCTTGCGATCCAGCTTGTGCTGTATTTTTACCTGGAGAAACTACGCCGATTAATGTCTGGCGCGATCCTGTCCGTTGGCAAGCCGAACGTCAACAACAATTTCCTGGGAGCGAACCTTTTTGGCAATTTTTACAACAACTATTCAATGCTAGTTGGGAGTTTCAAAGTCGCGATCCGATTTTACCACCGCGCAATCTCTGGGATGTGGGACAATTGGTAGGCGCACTGCGATTGGGTACACTGATTACGGTCCCATTTACGCTTTCTACCGTTGGTGACGCGCTGAAATGGTTTGGATTAAATCGGGATAAACGGTTGCAGACATTTCTCGATTTACAATTAAAGCTCTATTCCCAGGTAACGGCAGCAGAAACAGCTTTATTGTATGCGGCAACGGCTCTAGGGGTGTCGCAGACACCTCAAGGACTCTATCATCTGGAGGGGAGTATGCAAGTATTGAGCGATCGACTGGTTGCCGCGCTAGAGCGGGATGGTGGTAAGTTATTGATGCGGCATACGGTAGAATCAATTGAATGCGATCGAGATCGCGCGATCGGGGTCACGATCTGCAACCAAAAAACGGGCGAAACTTGGACGGAAACCGCCACTGAGGTAGTCGCAAATGTCACGGCGCAGGATTTAGTTAGATTGCTCGGCGATGCGGCTCCTAAGTCCAATCCCTTGCCTCTATTATCTCTCGACAGCTATCGATCGCGTGTCAAAAATTTACCCCAAGCTTCGGGGGCATTTGTGTTGTATTTGGGCGTAAAAGATGTGGCAATTCCGGCCGAATGTCCGCCCCATCTCCAATTTCTCTACGATTACGATGGGATAATTGGTGAAAATAATTCGCTATTTGTTTCTGTCAGTCATCCTGGCGATGGTCGCGCACCCACTGGACAAGCGACAATTATTGCATCCTCATTTGTCGATCCAAATAGATGGTACGGCCAGGAGGTAGATTATGCAGCACTCAAAGCTGAATATACCGCAACCGCGATCGCCAAATTAGGCAAATATTTCGATCTTTCACCAGAAAATATTATCGTCACCGAAGTAGGTACGCCGCGTACCTTCGAGCGTTATACCGGACGCGAACGCGGGATTGTCGGCGGAATCGGACAACGGGTATCGACATTTGGACCATTTGGCTTTGCTACGCGCACACCAGTGGCCAGATTGTGGATGGTTGGCGACTCTACACATCCAGGTGAAGGTACGGCTGGAGTTAGTTATTCAGCATTGACTGTAGTCAGACAGATTGAGATTGGGTAGCTAAATGTTTAGACCACATTTCTTGATAGGCTTGTTCTAGATCCCGTGTAAACTGTTTTGCATTCCAGACTGGTGCTGTCTTTCGACCAGATCGGAGCTTGTCGTGGACTTTCGATCTTAACTGACGATCGAGTCCGAGTTTTACACCCCAATCTACATATTCCTGCTCGCTCCAAGCAATCCCTTCGGTAATCCCCGCATTGAGCATGAATGTGTAACTATTGCGTGCGGCAAATTGCTCGCCTACTTGAGTTACCATCGGAATTCCCATCCATAAAGTCTCGAGAGTAGTGGTGGCACCATTGTAGGGAAACGTGTCTAAAACTATATCAGCGATCGCCAAATTAGCGCGATGGGTAACTTCATCAGCGACAGTATTTAAAAACCGCAATCGATTTAGATCTACTCCTACTTCTCGAGCAATTTTAGCGAATAATGCTTCAATAATATATCGATCGCTCTCACCTTTAATTAATAAATAACTATTAGGTACGGATTTGAGAATCTGCATCTGCAACTTAATAGTCTGTGGGTGACGTTTATACCCCCTTTGTCCACTCCAGTAGATAATCGCATCCGTAGGAATATCCAAATCTTCACGTCGAATTGTTGGCGTACCAACTTCAAATCCATCAACAGCTAGATAACTTTGTGGTAGTCGCCAAATCTGTTCTTGATAGTATTCCTGTGCATTTTCTGGCAATACATATCGATCGGCAATAAAATAATCGACGGTAGCTAAACCAGTTGCATCCCAACCGAGCCAACTGACTTGAACTGGCGCAGGTTTTGCTGCTAATACTTGACAAGTAGTATCTAGTGTCAAGCTATCGAGATCGATCAGAATATCTACGTCATCGGCACGGATTTGAGCAGCAATTTCATTCGCATTAGTTCCAAAGCAATAAGCAACATCGGCACGATCTCGGAACCATTTTTGATAGAAAGGATCGTCAGGATTTTGATTGATACAGTAGGTGAAAATCTGAAATTTATCTCGATCGTGATATTGCCACAGCCAACGACTCAACCAGCCCACAGAATGACTGCGTAATGTCGAAGATAGATAGCCAATTCTGAGTATTTCTGTCTGTTTTGGTAATGCGGTTGGCTCAATTGCTCTAGTAATAGCTTGAGGACGATCGAGATCTAGATAAATCTGAGAAATTTGGTTTTGGATCGATCGATAATAATCTGGACGATCTGCTATATATGGCAAAAAGGTCGAGGAGACTAGTAGAGATCGATCAATTTCTGGTGTTAAAGTATATTGTTTTTCATTAATGAATATCTTCAGTAACTGATAATGTCGATCGAGCGTCGGTAGCACATTTTGCCAATCACCAGCAGTCAACAAAGTCCTGATAATATTAGCATTGCCAATAATTTTCTGCGCTGAACCATCGCACAAGCTATAAATTAAATAACTAATGTCGATTGCTTTTTGGTATTCAGCTAAGTTGCAGTTCAATCGACCTAGTACTTGCAAGACTACTGTATTTTGAGGCTGAAACTTCAAGCAAATTTCTAAAATTTCAGTCATAAATGAGTTGGCACCTAATCGATGACTCAAGTTTAATGAGGTCCGAGCGATTAGTTCGATTAGATGAGATCTAACTGTTGCAAAGCTCAACAAGCATTGACGAATAAGATCGCCAGTAACTTCAGATGGAAAGTTCAGAAGCAATTCTACTACCCGATCTAAATTTTCTCGATCTACTTCACAATCGACATGAGTAGATAATATTTCCACTCCCTCCCACTCTACTAAATCCTCAGGACTGAATAAGTCTAGTTCAATTGCTAGTAAAATCGAACGAATTAAATTATTAACGTGTGTCGGATCTACTTCTCTTAAATATTGACTAATCAGCCAAGAGTTATCTAAATCACGATCGGTTAACGTTTGGCTAGCAAGTCGATCTAGTATGGCTGATAACTCATTAGTTAAAACTGATGTCTCTAGTTCTGAAGCTTCAGCAAATGGAATAAACCAAATAGCTTGAGCATCTATTTCCCGCTGTTGCAAGAGATAGGCAAGTCCTAAATACCAATAATTATAGCTGAGTTTATCTCCTCGATCGATTATCTCCTCATAATATGCAACTGTTTGGTCTAAATTAATATCTTCAAACATTGAATATTCATCAAACGATCGATGAGATATGGAAGATGAGTTGGTCGAAAAAATTAGAGTATCCATAGATCAGTTATTCGAGTAGTCATCAATTACTTGATGCTTACTTTGCTCTTGATATTTAGCCCACATCTGGCGATAAGCCTGCTCCATTTCTAGGGTAAATTGTTTAGCATTCCAAATCGGTGCAGTAGTTCGTCCCGATCGTAATTTACCTTGAATTTTATCTCTTAACTCGCGATCGAGTCCTAGTTTTATGCCCCAATCTATATACTCCTGCTCGCTCCAAGCAATTCCTTCCTCAATCCCAGCATTGAGCATGAATGTATAACTATTCCGCGCAGCAAATTGCTCACCTACCTGCGTTACCATCGGAATTCCCATCCATAAAGTTTCGAGGGTAGTAGTTGCACCATTATAAGGAAAAGTATCTAGAACTATATCTGCGATCGCTAAATTAGCTCGATGTGTGTACTCATCAGGAACACCATTCAAAAATCTCAATCGATCTAAACTTACACCTTCTTCCTCCGCAATTTTCCCAAAGAAATCCCTAATCATCGTCGGATCGCTTTTACCTTTAATCAAGAAATAACTATTAGGCACACCTTTAATAATCTTTAACTGACTGCGAATCGCATCTGGATGACGTTTGTATCCACCTTGGCTGCTAAAATAGACGACAGCATCATCAGGGATATTCAAATCTCGCCGATTTAATGTTGGAATACCTACTTCAAATCCATCTACTGCTAAATAAGTTTGGGGTAATCTCCATAGCTTTTCTTGATAATAATCCTGAGCATCATCTGGAAGCACATATGGATCGACAATAAAGTAATCGATCGCTGGTAGTCCAGAAGCATCCCAGCCCAACCATGTGGCTTGTACTGGAGCTGGCTTATGAGCCATTATTAAACAACTAACATCAAAAGTCAAACTATCTAAATCGATTAAAATGTCGATCTCATCCGCCGTGATTTGGGTAGCAACTTCTTGAGAATTATCATTGAAGTAGTAGCTAATATTTGCCTTGTCTCTAAACCATTGATGGTTGAATTTATTTTCAGGACTTTGATTGACACAATAAATAAAAACCTGAAAAGATTCTAGATCGTGATAATGGAATAGCCATCGACTTAACCACCCAACCGAATGCTCTTTGAGCGTCGAAGCCAGATAGCCGATGCGGAGTACACCTACTTTTTTTTGCAAAGATAGCTCTTCAAACTCAGATTTTAGAATTAGCGGGCTAATATTTTTTTGATAAATCGCCGCTAGTTTATTTTGTAATGGTTTATTTACCTGAGGATTGTCTTCAATATATGGACTGAAATACGAAGAAATTATGAGATTTTGATGTTTGATTTCTGCTAACTTAGCTGGTGATTCGTTAATAATTTCACCGAGGATTTTACGATGTAGATCGAGTCGAGTTCGGTAGCCTTCCCAGTTACCTGCAGTGAGATACGATCTCTGCATTAAGTAGCTCGCAAATAAATGTTCGGACTGAGTTGTAGCAAATTCAGCATAATGTTCGGACGCGGCAATTGCTTTAGGATGAAAATCAACACCTGAATATAAGCCGATTAAAACTTGATAGATGTTTAAATCATCTGGCATGAAAGATTGACAAATTTCTACCAATCTAACGGCAAACAAGCCCAGATTTTGTTGGTGAAATGAATGAAAGCCTGCAAGCACTAGCCTGGGGATAATTCGACGATGAATATTTTTAACTAAATCCAGACAAGATTTAATTAGTTTTAAACTTAGCTCTGTACGTAGTTTATGAACTAGAGCAGAGATCGATCGCTCCAATAACTCGTCATTAATACTGTCATCAGATTCTCCTGTCTGCTGGAGAGTCAAAGCTGTTTCTAACAACTCATCTATCTGCCATTCAATTAATAATTCTGATGTCAAACAATCGAGTTTATTAGCCAGTATAATTAACTGTAATATATTACCAACTCGATCGGGCTTGAGCATCAAAAGATGTTGACGAATCAACCATTCTGTTTCCAAGTCTGGAACTTGAGACTGATAAATAGCTTGCTGTTCTAAAACTGTACATAACTCATCAGTGTAAAGATCTGCTTCTGTTTCATCAGCTCCAGATAACGGAACAAACCACGCTGATTGAGCATCATCTTCTCGACCTGCTAATAAATAACTGACCCCTAAATACCAGTAGTTACTGACATCGATACATCCTCTCTGCTCATCTTCAGCAATTGCCATTTCATAAAATTCGATCGACCCAATCGTGGGAATACATTCTCCTCGATCGAATTTTTGGTGCAGGCTCTTCTCTGGAGCATCGATCTCAATCGAGACAGAACGATCGGTAGATATCTGCATAAGGAAATATTGGTTGAGCGGTAGATGATTTTTGGCAGTAACTAGAGTGTAGGAGCAACTAATCGATATTAAATCGTGGATATCACCCAAAAAAATTAACTGAAGGTTGAGAATACCCGTGAATTTACGGAATAGACACATGAATATCTCCACAACTTATAAATAAAGATTCCTCATGCTGTGTATTTACAACATGAGGAATCTTTATTTATAATTCAATATTGTTTCCTAGCACAAATAGCTAAGATTAGTTACCCAATCTAGTGTAGTTAGCACCACAGGAAGCAGAAGTACCAGCAACTGGAGTCGGAGGTGTACCAAGACCAGGAGTATTTGCTTCGCACAGAATGCTGGCAATTACGCTTTGACCAGCGGGGTTATTGTAGCGATTATTACCACCGCT
>NZ_JANOJV010000024.1:0-63083 GCF_031418915.1 Chamaesiphon sp. VAR_48_metabat_135_sub
CCCACACCCCCACACCCCCACACCACCACACCTCCACACCCCCACACCCCCAAAATGCACCGCACGTTATTGGCAGCAAAAATTCACAGTTGTACGATTACAGATGCTAACCTGCAATATATGGGGAGCATTAGTATTGACGAGCTTTTACTGATGGCGGTAGACATCATGCCTTACGAACAAGTCCAGGTAGTCAATGTAAATAATGGCGAAAGATTTATTACCTATGCGATTGCAGCTCCACCTGGTTCTGGCTCGATCGAGTTAAATGGTGCAGCAGCTAGACTGGGTGTCAAGGGCGATAAATTGATTATCATGACGTATGCCCAATTCGATCGGGTCGAAGCCGAAAATCACCAACCCAAAGTAGTATTGGTAGACGATCTCAATCAAATCTCGTCAGTTAAATCCTATATTCTGACTGGATTGGGTCGATCTTGACGATTTGAAATTTCTCCTCAAAGTTTAGGGTAGGGGTAATTAATAAATTGCCCCTACCCTAAATTTTTTTATTTAATTGCTAATAGTTGTCATTTGTTTCTCGATCCTATATAGTATTTGGGGAATACTAGTGAATATCCTTACTAAAAAATTATGTCAGCCCTGTTCCTAACCATGTTTTGGAAAGGTATTGAGATAGGGTCGATCGCGATGATTCTACTTAGCTATCTATACCAAGCCGAACAACTGCACATAATGAAATCGATCTGGGAGTCGGGGTGACAAATTTGAGATATTTTATTGAACATAATTAACTACTACGATTAGTAAAAATAATAAGAATTACTGGCAGTAACGATCGAGGCGATCGCCTTGAGGATTGTGACTCAGTTCGATCTGGGGATGCGCCGTGTGGCAAAGGTTACAGTTATACATTTGATAAAGTCATCATGAGTAATCGGCAGGAAAAACTGATTCGACCATTGACAGGTAGCTTTCTGGGTTGGGGAGACGATCGAACTCCGCACCGCTATATCAAATTAGCCACCATGAATGGGGAGCATTTAATCAAGGTTGCGAAAAGTCTCCGTCCACAAATTCAAGATTGGCAACCAGGAATCTGGTTGGCATTGTTGACGCAGGAGCAGATCTGTCGATCCACTGGCAAGACAAAAATCAAAGTCAAACAGTTATTGACTCTACCGTGTATCGCCCCTGTCAACAATCGCCCCAGTGGATCGCCATCACCGTCAAAAATTGACGGTAGCCCCGTCAAGCCAACCAAAATTCAGGTTTGTCAGGGTTCGACTTGTCGGCGACGTGGAAGCGATAAGATATGTAGATTGATGGCAGCATATGTCGATCGACACGATCTCAACGCAGCAGTGCAAATTGAATCGGTAAAATGTCTCCATCAATGTAAAGCCGCTCCACACGCGATCGTCACCAGTCCAGCCGGAGCCATACTACCAGGAAAAACGCACTACCGCCAAGTCCAGTCCAGTCAAATGCAAGCAATTTTAGCCAAACATTTCCCGATCGTTTCGCAGCCAAAACTAAGCAGCACCAATTTAATCGCAAAAATTGGTGCTTATTTACAACAAAATCAAATTTCCACCTCTATTCCTCTCTAAAATTCGACTCTTCTATCATGCAAGATCTAGACCAAGAAAAAGCGATCGATGTCCTCCGTTCCCTGATGGAATTTGAATTGGCTGGAGTGGTTCGGTATACACATTACGCCCTGATGGTAACTGGCCCAAACCGGATTCCGATCGTCGATTTCTTTAAAGCCCAAGCCACAGAATCACTCCTTCATGCCCAGCAAGTTGGTGAAATTCTGACGGGCTTAGAGGGTCATCCGTCCCTCCAAATTGCTCCAATGGAGGAAAGTTATAAACACTCTGTGAGAGACATCTTAGAAGAGAGTTTGGCTCATGAAAGAAACGCATTGCAAATGTACAAAAAACTCCTCGATATTGTTGAGGATGCAAGTGTTTATCTCGAAGAGTTCGCTCGCACGATGATTGGTACCGAAGAATTACATAACATTGAAATCAAGAAAATGTTGCGTGATTTCAGCTAATTTTAACAAATAATCAGAGTGCAATTCTCCATCTCTTTTAACTTTTAACTCATTTACAGGAGCAGATATTTTGAACCGACAACTCAACTGGCTATCGATGACCGCATGGTGCATACTGGCTACATTATTACCGATCTCTGGTGCCCAAGCTGCTGACTCCATTCTGACTGGAGCCAATTCTGCTCACCCAACAGTGGCTCAACACAGTCCGAACCAACTAATCGCCCTCAGAAAGAAGAAACGCATCAAGAAAAGAGTCAAGCAAAAAGCAAAAACAACTGCTACCGCAGCTCCAAGGACAGATGCTGTCACCACATCACCAACAGATCTCACTCAAACAACACCACCTCCAGCACCACCAACACCGCCAGCACCCCCCGCACTACCTGACGTAACTCCACCACCGCCAGTTGCACCACCAGTTGAAGCACCCAAAGCACCAGAACCCACACCCCCAGCCGCAACAACTCCAGCTCCCAATCAGTTCTCATTGAACACCAAGCTACAAGGGCAAGTAATTTTTGGCGCAACTGGAACTATTGGCGGTGATTACTCGCGAAATACGGCTTTCGGACATCGGAGTCGGCTCGAACTCAAAACCGATATCAATGGCGGTACTCTCACCACTCGGCTCCAAGCTGTAGGATTGGGCTTATCCAACCAAAACCCTAAACCAGGCACTGCGGCGGTTGCAACCCCTGAAGGGAGCCTATCCTGGACAGACGGCACAACAACTAGTAGCATCGGCATCGATGCACTTAAATATGAGTTTCCCCTCTCCCCTCAAACACAAGTGGTAGTTGCAGCAAATGCTGGGGCATCAGATGACTTTACCGATACTATCAATCCTTATTTCGATGGCGACGGTGCTAGTGGCTCGATTTCGGCTTTCGGAAATCGTCCTTCGATTTACTACACCGTTCAAGGTGCTGGAGCCGGAATTCGCCACAAGTTAGGCGATACCACCGAACTCAGTTTGGGTTACTTAGCTCGCAGTGGCAACGATCCTGCGTTAGGGAATGGATTATTTGGTGGTGGTTATGGTGCGCTGGCGCAACTCACCTTCAAGACAGGCGAAAATTCTAAAGTTGGGGTAACTTATACTCGGACTCTTAATTCAGATCCTGGTACGGGTAGCCTCAATGCCAATTTGGGCGGGATTAGTAATAACTTTGGATTGCAAGGTTCCTTTCAATTGACTCCTGAGTTCGCTCTTGGTGGTTGGGCTGGCTACACCCAAAATCAAGCGACTGGTGGTGACAGGCAGATCTGGAACTGGGCATTAACGGCGGCTGCACCAGATTTTGGTGCAAAAGGCAATTTAGCTGGATTGTTAGTCGGGCAAGAACCACGGGTAACTTCTTCTGGCGACGGCACTACTGATACTAAGTCTGGATTGCATATCGAGGGATTTTATCAGATTAAAGTTAGTGACAATCTCAGCATCACGCCAGGGATTATCTATCTGACAGCACCCAATCAAGATGCTAATAGCAGCAGCGCGGTAATTGGTGCGGTAAGAACTACGTTTAGTTTCTAATTTCTGAAATGTAGGACTTATCCCCGACTTGTTGAAGAAGCGGCTCTCTCCGGTCGGGTTTCGGAAAGTGCTGCTGGTCGGGTGCCCCGCCCAGTGGTCTTGGGGTTTCCCCTGTCTTGTCGTTTTCTGATTCGGGGGGAACCCTAGACATCAAAACGCGGCTGTCTCACCTTTTTTGACAACTGGGGGGGAGACCTGTCCAGTGGGGAACCCGTCCAAAGGTGAAGCCCAAGAAGAGCACCTTTTCAAGAGAAGAGAGACAAGACAGTCGGGGAGGGAGCATCAACTGACGATCTCGAAGCAGCTAAATCTCAATCTTAATGATCACAGCTCTATCTCTATCTATAACTTCTGCGGCGGCGATTATGTTTTTTAGCCGTCGGCTATTATGCTATATGCGCCATTTTCAGGAAGGTGGCTATAGTAGAAGACAGTTTAAGGATTGGGTGATTGCCAACAGTGTTTATGATAAAAAAGGTAGTTTAATTGCCACCATCGCAGCTCTACTGCTCGAACTTACGGAGCATAGTAATGTGAGAGGCATTCAACTAGCAATTTGTACGATATCGGCTATTGCCTTAGTCTGGCTGGGTTTTTGGGAAAATGACCCCCGTGAAGTTGGCCCGTTTAAACTAAAACCCACTAAACGGGCAACAACAACTTATAATTTAGCAGTGGGTTTGTACTCGATCGCCCTTGTAATTGTGACTATTAGTGTTTATAAACTTGGTGCCCGTGATGACATTGCCTGTTATTGGCTGGTAGTTATCGCTGCAATCCAATCTTCACCAATTTGGCTGGTGATTGCTAGCACTCTCAAAAGTTACTAATTTAGGTTTTAGGCTTTAGGTTTTAGACAAATTGGTTGCTGCTAATCAATAACCAACCAGCCTACAAATACAAAGTCCGCGATGCTGCGCGGACTCGAACTTTCCATGAAGTATTTAGACATCTTAACTAGTCTAACCGCCAGCTACAGCCGGAACGATACTGACTTGATCGCCATCGGCAAGAGGTGTATTAGTACCATCCAGGAAGCGAATATCTTCATCATTGACATAGAAATTCAGAAATCGCCGTAATTGACCGTTGTCATCACACAATCGAGCTTTCACTCCAGGACAACTAACTTCGAGTGCATCTAGCAACTCAGCGATACTATTACCTTCACATTCAATGGTAGCTCTATCGCTAGTGAATTTTTGCAGTGCAGTGGGGACGAGAACTTTGACGGTCATTTCAGAATAGGGGAGAGGGGAGAGGGGAGAGGGGATAAGAATGGGGATAGGAGTAAGAGATCGGTATTTTTGTTAATTCCTATTCCCTATTCCCTAAACTAATGTTTGTTCCCAGTCGAGGCGGTTCAGGGTCTGAGAGCGTTCTAGGGCGCGTTCAAAGCTGTCTAATTTTGCTTCGATCTCAAAAGGCTCGTTGACATAGCCTTGGATAGATTCTTGGGTTTTTAAGCCGTTTCCAGTGATGTAGACAACGGTAGTTTCGTCAGGATTGATTTTACCTGCTTCAACTAGTTTTTTGAGGACGGCGATAGTGGTACCACCAGCAGTTTCGGTGAAGATCCCTTCGGTTTCAGCTAAGAGTTTCATCCCTTCGATAATTTCGGCATCGGTAACAGATTCGATATTTCCGTTAGTTTTGCGGGCAAGTTCTAGGGCATAAATACCATCGGCTGGGTTGCCGATCGCAATCGATTTAGCGATCGTGTTAGGCTTGACGGGAACGACGAAATCACGACCTTCAGCATATGCCTGCGCGATGGGCGAACAGCCTTCAGCCTGCGCTCCGCTAAACCGGACTTGCTTGTCTTCAACCAAACCAAGTTTGGCAAATTCTTGGAAACCTTTATGAATTTTGGTAAAGAGCGAACCAGAAGCTAATGGTGCAACGATATGGTCGGGCAATTCCCAGCCTAACTGTTCGGCAACTTCATAACCTAGCGTCTTGGAGCCTTCGGAGTAGTAGGGACGAAGATTGATATTCACGAATCCCCAACCGTATGTATTAGCAACTTCACAACACAAGCGATTCACTTGGTCGTAGTTACCTTGTACCGCCATTACTGTTGGGCCGTAAATCACCGTGCCTAATACTTTACCTGCTTCTAAGTCGGCGGGAATAAAGACACAGCAGTCCAAACCAGCATGAGCGGCGATCGCTGCAGTAGAATTGGCTAAGTTACCAGTACTAGCACAAGAGATCGTTGAGAAGCCAAATTCCTTGGCTTTGGAAAGTGCCACCGATACCACTCTATCCTTGAAGCTCAAGGTGGGCATGTTGACAGCATCATTTTTGATATAGAGATTTTTTAAACCTAAGCGACGTGCCAACCGATTTGCTTTAAGCAGTGGAGTCATTCCCGTACCGACATCAACAATATGCTCGTCGGGGACTGGGAGTAAATCTTTGTATCGCCAAATTGAGTTAGGGCCAGCTTTAATGCTTTCGCGAGTTACTTTTGTGCGGAGATAGTCATAATCATACTGGACTTCCAATGGCCCGAAGCAGAGTTCGCAAATGTGGGTAGCTTTGAGTTCGTACTCTGTACCGCACTCTTTGCAGGCGAGTCCTTTTGCGGCAGTAGTTCTGTTGCTGTTTAAGGTTGCTTGGGTCATGGTGGGATGTCGCTGTGTGATTAGATATCCGTACTTGTTGAGAACAACGATATCACGACTCGATCGAGTCGTCAAACATACCCGACTAAATTAGTCGGGTATCAATTTTTCAGGTAAAATTAGTATTAGGCAAACGATTAGCTAACTCGTTCCAGATACAGCTTCAGCTTTAGAGCGAGAATTTTAATATACGGCTCCTTCAACAAATTATTGTGATTTCCAGGTAGATCGCAAACCTCGACACCTCCGCCGACCAAATGGCCCCAACCCAAATCGGGGAGTAGAGCTTTGTTTACAGATTGGACATAAGAGCGAAAGAGGGTAACTTTCCCTGGATAAAATTTTCCGGTATAGTCTCGACCAGCTTGAAAATTAGCTTCTAGGACTTGTAAGTATTCAGGAGGCAGAGGTTCGACCCAATTATCGAGGAGAAATTTTTCTTCACTATTTTTGTAGATAATCCGAAACATGAATCGATCTTTAACATACTTGAATTTTTCGGAGATCGTCAGTCGTTGGAGATTTCGGACATGAATTTCCACAGATTTCAGCAATGATGGTCGAATTTCCGGTAAATTGGGAGCCTCATTATCTAGCAATGCCAATAAACCGATTTTTTGACCCTGAAGATCGAGTTTTCGGGCGATCTCAAAAGCGACCAAGCCACCAAAAGAATAACCTAATAGTAGATAAGGTCCCTGGGGTTGAAGGCGTTGGATCTCCTGGATGTAGAGATCTGCCATCTCTTCAATTCGAGTGAGGGGAGCTGCCACCCCATCCAATCCTGGCGATTGTAGTCCATACATCGGTTGCTCCAGTCCGAGATATGTAGAGAGGGGATAATACTCCAAAACATTGCCACCAACTGGATGGATGCAAAATAATGGTGGTCTCGAGCCGCGCGATTCGATCGACACCAGCGATGACCAAGCTGTCGATCCTCGCTCTTGCCGAATTACGTTCGCAAACTCCCGAATTGTTGGTGCAGCGAGAAAAGTCGCCAAGGGAAGTTTTTGATGCCAGATCTTTTCGACTGCTGAGATCGCCCGCACCGCCAACAGGGAATGACCGCCTAGCTCAAAAAAGTTGTCCTCGATGCCGATCTGCTCGATCCCCAGCACCTGTTTCCAGATTTTGGTCAGTTGCAGTTCTACTTCATCTTGAGAGGCTACAAATTCCCCTTCTAATTGACGAGTATAAATAGGGATGGGTAACGCGCGGCGATCGATTTTACCGTTGGGTGTGAGTGGGAGCAGATCGAGGAAGACAAACGCTGTTGGCACCATATAGTGTGGCAGCTTACTGGCGAGGAATTCACGTAGATCGGAGATCGTGGGCGATCGATCCGGTTGGCGTAGTCTCTCCGAAAGAGAATTGGCGACAATATAAGCAACCAAACGACGATCGTCAGGGATATCTTCACGCACGACAACAGTAACTTCCTTCACCCCAGGATGTTTGACGAGTAACCCTTCAATTTCACCTAATTCAATTCGGAACCCGCGAATTTTAATTTGATTATCGATCCGACCGATGTACTCAATATTGCCATCAGGTAAATACCGCGCCAGATCGCCAGTTTTATACAGACGTGCATTGGGAGCATCGCTAAAAGGATTCGCAATGAATTTTTCAGCCGTTAACTCGGGACGATGGAGATAGCCCTTCGCCAAGCAATCGCCACCGATATGCAACTCCCCACGAATCCCAATCGGGACGGGCTGGAGATAGCGATCGAGAATATAAGCCTGAGTATTGGCAATCGGTCTACCAATTAGCTCCAGCGCACCTTGAAAATCAGCACTTCGACGCAGACCGTTAATCTTAGAACCAGTAGACCACACAGTGGTTTCAGTCGGACCATATAAGTCCCACAATTCGGCAACCCTGTCTAGCAATAAATCCGCCAGATTGCGGGATAAAGCCTCACCAGTCGAAACCACCCGTAGATGGGGGCTACCTTGCCACCCAGCCGCCAGTAATAACCTAAAACTGACAGGAGTTGCCTGGAGAAATGTTGCCCCCGAATCGGTCAATTTGGCTAACAACTGGAAACCATCAGCAGCAACTTCACTACTGACTAAAACGATTTTCGCCCCAACGACTAATGGTAGAAACATATCGGCAGTTGAGGTGTCAAAACAGATCGTGGTTACTGCCAATAAAGTATCTGCACTAGTCAAGCCTGGAGAATGCTGAAGATAATTTAATAAGTTTGCTTGAGAAGAATGACAAACTTCCACTCCTTTGGGATTTCCGGTGGAGCCAGATGTATAGATAACATAGGCTAAGTTATCTGGTTGAGTATCAGCGATCGGATTCGATCGTGGTTGTTGCTCGATTAGCTCTTTATTTGTCACAAAGGAAACGACTTCGGCTTGATGCCTGGGCAAAGAGGCTAATAATTGGGGATCTGCAATGAGGACTTTTGCGTCAGAATCTGCCAGAATATAGGCTACACGGTCTTGTGGATAGGCCGGATCTAATGGTACATAGGCTCCACCTGCTTTGAGGATGCCCCAGATGCCTACGACCATGGCTAAGGATCTTTCGACATAAAGTCCAACTAAAACACCAGATCCGACTCCTAGAGATCGGAGGTAGTGTGCTAATTGATTGGCTTGACTATTCAACTCTCGATAGGTGAGTTGTTGGTCTTCAAATATGACCGCGATGTTGTTGGGGGTGCGTTCTACCTGTGCTTCAAAAAGCTGATGGATGCACAGATTCGGATAGTCTGCCTGAGTCTGATTCCATGCCACTAGCAATTGTTGTCGCTCTGCTGCTGTCAGCAACGGTAATTCATCGATTCGTTGGGCTGGGTTGGCGATGATGCTTTCGAGCAATGTCTGGAAATGCATCACCATCCGTTCGATCGTCTCTACCGCAAATAAGTCTGTAGAATATTCAAAATGACCAGAGATTCCGGCATCTGTCTCTGCCAATCTAAGAGCTAAATCGAGAGAACTCGATTGCCGATCTGGAATATCGATCGCCACAGACTGGTCTAAATCGAGGTTCTCAATAGTGTCAATTTGCTCGGATGGCACGGGGACGACCGTCAAGTCTACTTTGGTTTGTTCCAAGCTAAACATGACTTGAAATAAGGGATGATAGCTGGGCGAACGTTCTATCTCTAATGCTTCTAGCAATCGATCGAATGATAAATTCTGATGTGCTCGTGCATCTGCAACTACTTTCTTAATGCGTTGTAATACTTCCAAGAAAGTAGGATTGCCTGACAAGTCAGTCCGTAAAACTATATTGTCAAAACCACAACCACCCAATCCATCAACTGTCGCTTCATTTTGGCTGACAATTGGCGAACCGATCGGGATATCTTGCCGATCTGAATAACGATAAATTAAAACTTTGAATACTGCCAATAGAACTGTGAATATTTCGACATCTCGATCCCGAGCAACGATCTGGAGAGACTCGATCGATTTGTCAGACAAGACTATAGTTTGAGTTTGAGTTTTAAAAGTTATTGACGATTGGCGAGGTTTGTCTGTGGGCAATTCCAGTAATAGTGGACTTCCAGATAGTTGCTGCTGCCAATAACTAACTAATTCAATAGATTGTTCGAGTGAATTATTTTGATTTTCTAGCATTGGTTTTAGCTCTGATACAAAAGAATTTACGAATTTTATTTAATTAATTTAATATTTATCGATCCGGTAGCAAGCCTTGCCCCGTGATTTGCACCGCAGACTACTAGAGATTTAATTTCATTCTTGCTAGTAAACTAGCGGACTAACCAATATATCCTGTCGATCTACAGATCGACAGAACGATACATCAAAACTTTGAATGCGGCTAGTAGTCACACAACCAAATCTACTTGCCGATCTTCAGCTATTGTCTTGAGTGACTCCAGTAACTTTTTGGGCAAGTAGATATTTTGATTTTCTGTGCTAAAAGTAATTGCCAGTCCGCGTGGTTTGTCTGTCAGTAAATGTAGTGATGGCGGACTTTTTACCAGTTTCTGCTGCCAGTACCCGAACGATTCACCCGTTGAGTCGAGTGAATTATGTTTAGTCTCCGTGATTAATTGGTTCATTAGTAATCAAACTGATTTAGTCTCGATAGCTATAAAAAAGCTATCTTTATTAATAAGATCCCTCTTTAAATAAGACTACTTTGATTGTTTGGAGCAAGATTTTTAAATCCAATGTTAGCGACCATTGGAGGATATAGACCATGTCCCAGTAAAAAATTTCATCAGAGTCAATAGTAGCACGCCCTTTGACTTGCCACAACCCCGTAATCCCTGGTAGAACTTCATAGCGCAGAAATCGATCTCTAGAAAATTGTTCGATATTTTGAATCGATAATTCGTAGTCTCTAATTGGTAGCGGACGCGGCCCAACTAAACTCATTTCACCTTGCAATACATTGATCAACTGTGGTAATTCATCGATGCTATAGTCGCGCAGAAATTTGCCAATGCTGGTGATGCGAGGGTCGTCTTTGATCTTAAACAGTACTCCCCCCTTAACTTCATTTTGCTGTTCTAGTTCTTTTTGGAGTTCGGTTGCATTTTCTACCATCGTCCGAAACTTCCAGACTTGGAAGCGACGACCTTTTAGACCAACCCGATATTGCTTATAAAAAATTGGTCCAGAAGATGTTTTTTTGATCAGGAACGCCACAAGCAAGAGGATCGGCGATATTACTAACAAGATTGCGGATGCAGCAATCAGATCGAGGACTCTTTTCAACCAAAAATTAAACCCAAAAATTGGCAGAGATTTGAACCGCACAGTGGGAATCTCTTCGATCATTTTAGTCTCAGCAGATCTTTCTGGCAATTGGATTTCGGTCGGTACCATTCTGAGATGGATTCCGGCTGCTTTTAAGTTCCAAAACAGAATGATTTGATTATCGATTAACTGTGGCGAACAAATAAATACTTCGCTAATTTTACGAGATTTTATCTGGTCGATAATCTCATCTAATTGCCGCTGGATGTCCCAAATGGATAAGTCAATAATGCTATCAATTCTAAATTGTCGAGATCGCTTCAGTAGTTTCCTAACATGCTCGATATCCATTTGATTTCCCACCAGCACAATTGCTTGTTGGAAAATTGGATTGCGCTTGCGAATCTGAATGATAAATAGATCGAATAAAAATCTCGCACCACTAATTGACAGAAAGTTGAGGATCAATGCGATCGCAAACACCGAGCGCGACACCCAAATTCCAGGTTGATAGAAAAAAGCTGCAATGAATTCGATCAGTTGAGCCAGTGCTAGAGATTTGAATAAGTTGGCAAATCTATGCAGTTTGTCGTCAGTCCCATAAAATCCTGAAGCAGCCAGAGTGCCGATCCCAACTGCCAGAATCGGAATCATGGAGTTAGTAATATGCACCCCAGCCGTCGGCGTGCCCAAGCGATCTGCGATTGTCCATGACGCAAATAGCATGGAAGCATCTAGTCCGACTAAAAAAAGCGACTTTAGACCATTAATTAGCGTCCACCACCGAATTGATAGATTTCTGGCTCTGATATCTTCTGTCTGCCGCGCACTACTTGTGATGTCAGATGTTTGTCGATCGGTCATGCGATCTCTCCGAATGTAAATTATATAAGGTTAAATAAAATTTGTGCTGTGATTAAGATCACTGGCTATTAGTGATATTTATTCGGTGGTTTATCGAACAAACATATATTGCCATCATCGCCAAAAAGCAGGTCAAATGTCAATGATTATTTAGCTGGATTACTACGAACATGGTGCTTGTTCTCAGTAGAGTCTAATCTAAAAAAACTCAACCTTATACATCAATAGAACATATTCAGTCATCTGGCTGTTGAAAATTAAGTAGTCCTGAAGAAAGATGAGATGTATATACTAGATAGTCTATAGAATTGCCATAAAAATAGCAAATTCATAAAACAGCTAAAAGCTAGCTCAACTAAGCGGGGATTGGATCTATCTAAATTCTTGTAAAATTACAAATATACGATCGGTAATATCAACCGGTCGATTAAAGTTTACCACCGATTTAGCTTCGGACGTAGAGGATGAAAGATTTTTATTTATCGGTAGGTACCGCTTTGCTAAACAGAGCTTTTTCAAGGCTCTATGACTAAAGTCAGGTCTTCAACCAACGATCTAGAAATCGAGATAACGATTGCTCCCGCTCTAGTTGGAAACTATAAGTTTCACCTAGATCGATCGTGTTAGCTACCATACCAAAACTGAAAAATTATCACAGCTATTAAAAATTTTATGCATCAACCTTTATCTAAATCTAACCACAATAACGTGTCTGTTGTAATTCCAGCATATAACAGTAGTAAATTTTTGCCAGCAGCAATTGAGAGTGTTCTCAATCAAACCTACCCAAATGTCGAGATTGTGGTTGTCGATGATGGTTCGACTGATGACACCAAAGTAGTTTGCGATCGCTACCCAACCATCACCTATATTTACCAAAGCAATCAAGGTGTCTCTAGTGCGCGAAATACGGGTATCCGCGTCAGCCAAGGAGCATATCTGATTTTTCTCGATAGTGATGACTGCTTGTTACCTGACGCGGTAGAAATTGGGGTAAATTGCCTGAACGATCGTCCAGAAATAGGCTTTGTGTTTGGTAGTTATTTATTTAAAACGATTAATCCCGATGGATCTTATACTACCCAAAAACTCTTTGACGAGCCACCAGCAGTGGCTAGCTATGCAACTATTTTAGCCGCGCAGCATAAAATTCAATGTTCCACTGTGATATTTCGGCGGATAGCAATCGATGCCGTGGGGGGATTCGATGCCAATTTAGCCGTGATGGAAGATCTGAATTTATTTCTGCGCGTCGCTCGGAAATTTCCGATCTATTTTCACGATCGAGTCGTTTCGGAATATCGATATCATGGTGGTAATGTATCTAGTCAATCAGCCAAAATGCTGATTAAAACATTGGCTGTCCAGAGTTTGGAGCGGAGTTATCTGCAGCAACATGGTACGCCAGCAGATTTGACAGCGGATGAATGTGGACGAGCGACTTGGATTAAATTTTTTGGCGATCGATTACCTTATGAAATCATGCGCTCTCTCCAGATGAAAAACTGGGTAGCAGCATTAGGGAATTTCCGATTGCTATTAAATTACGATCCGTACTTGGAGTCGATCGATCGAGAAGTTTCTGCATCAGCCGAGTTAGCTCTCCGCGCACAATTGGCAGAATTACCGCTCCAATCTTCTCTAGCTTACTGGCAACAACAACTGAGTGACGCACCAGGATTCTTATCCCTACCAACAGATCGCCCCAGACTAACACAGCCAACTTTTCAGGGCAAATCTCAATCTTTTGAAATCGATCTAGAACTCACCACAGCACTCAATTTACTCAGTCAGCACCAAGGTGTCACTCTATCGACAACCTTATTAGCAGCATTTAAAACCTTACTTTACCGTTATACGGGTAGTGAAGATATCATCGTGGGTACTCCGACTGTCGATTCTCCAGCGGAGAGACTCCGTCAACGGATCGACTCAGAAATTTTTGTGAATGCGGTAGCTTTGCGGAGTAATTTAGGTGGAAATCTCCAGTTTCAAGTATTACTTCAACAGGTGCAGCAGATAGCTAACCTAGCGCATCGTCATCAAGCAGTCCCGATCGAGCTAATCGAGGGCTTACAGCTCCAGTTCACTTTGGTATTTGAAGAAGATATACCATTCGACCAAATCGAACTTTCAAGGCTCACAGCCATTCCTTGGACGATTGAGTCAGATACCGCGAAATTCGATCTCACTCTATATGTCAAACAAACTAGTAATGGATTAGGAGGACAATGGGTATATAGTACCGAGTTGTTTGATGCGACGACGATCGATCGATTGAATCGGCATTTCCATAATTTACTCACGGGAATTGTCGCCAACCCCAACCAGTCGATTTCTGAGTTACCGCTGTTGACAGATTCAGAGCGACAGCAGTTAATTGGAACCAATCGGCAGCCGCAGCAAAACTACGCTTCAACTAGATGTCTCCATCAGTTATTTGAGGAGCAGGTAGCTCGCAATCCAGAACAGATAGCAGTGGTATTTGAAGACCAAACATTAACCTATCGCGAGTTAAATAGTCGAGCGAATCAATTAGCCCGTCACCTACAAAGTTTGGGTGTAGAATCGAATGTATTAGTAGGTATTTGTGTCGAACGATCTTTAGAGACAATTATCGGAATTTTGGGAATTTTTAAAGCAGGTGGAGCTTACTTACCTCTAGATCCTAGCAATCCTGCCGATCGATTAGAATATATCTTAAAAGATGCCAGTGTTAGCATTTTGCTGACTGAATCTGTCTTGCTTGATAATTTGCCCGATTGCCGATGGGTTATTTGCTTAGATACAGATCTGCCGACAATTTCTCGTTATCCCACAAACAATCTAGCTGACAGCGGAAAATCGACAGATCTAGCTTATGTTATTTACACTTCTGGATCTACCGGAAAGCCGAAAGGAGTATTAGTCAATCACGATAATGTTACCCGCTTATTTACGGCGACAGATAATTGGTATCACTTTAACGATCGAGATGTCTGGACGCTATTTCATTCCTTTGCTTTTGACTTCTCCGTCTGGGAAATTTGGGGTGCATTATTATATGGTGGAAAGTTGGTTGTCGTGCCATATTTTGTCAGTCGAGATCCCGCAGCATTTTATCAATTATTAGTGTCCGAGCAAGTGACAGTGCTCAATCAAACACCATCGGCTTTTTATCAATTAAGTAAAATAGACGAACGATTGTACGGAGATACAAAATTGAATTTGCGACTGATAATTTTTGGCGGTGAAGCATTGAACTTACCGAGCTTAGAGCCTTGGTTCGATCGACATGGCGACATACTACCACAATTAGTTAATATGTATGGGATTACCGAAACCACCGTGCATGTAACTTATCGTCCCCTCACCCGCAATGATGTCAAGTCTACTGTCTGTTCGATCGGTCGGCCGATTCCTGACTTACAAGTTTACATCTTGGACGCATATCTGCAACCTGTGCCGATTGGAGTCAGTGGAGAAATGTACGTCGGTGGTGCGGGGGTATCACAAGGCTATTGGCAACGGGATGAATTGACGCAAGAGCGATTCATTCGCAATCCCTTTACGCCAACAACACTCTTAACCTCAGCACTTAATCCGAGCGGTGAGAATGCCCGTCTGTACAAAACAGGGGATCTGGCGCGTTATTTGGCAGATGGAAATCTGGAATATATCGGACGTATCGATACCCAAGTGAAAATTCGCGGATTTCGGATCGAGCTAGGGGAGATCGAAGCCTTGCTGAGTCAACATCCTGAGATCGAAAATAGCATAGTCATCGTCCGCGAGGATCTGCCTGGAGATAAACGCTTAGTGGCTTATTTAGTCACCCAAAATCGCCAACTGACAACTACTCAATTGCGTGAATTCCTATCCGAGCAGTTACCAACATATATGATTCCCACCGTTTTTGCGATCGTGGCAGCTCTCCCACTTACTATCAATGGTAAAGTCGATCGGCGTGCTTTATTAGGAAATAAAATTGATAGTCAGATAATTGGTGGCGATCCAAACCTCATCTCAAACAACCAAATCAAACCCAATTTAGCTCATCCCAATTTAGCGATTGGTTCTACAGCTAGAAATCCAACAGAGGAAATTCTCGTCGCAATTTGGTCGGAAGTTTTAGGAAAAAAACAGGTAGGAATTAATGAGAACTTTTTTGAATTGGGAGGACATTCAATTTCGATTATTCAAGTTGCCGCAGGGATTCAACAGCAACTAGGCGGGATCGAAGTATCTGTTGTCAAGTTGTTTCAATATCCAACAATTGCCAGATTAGCTGCGTATTTGAATGGATCGCAAAATAACGAACAGTCCGATCTGAAACTCAAAAATCGTGCGCAACAGCAAAAAGCCGCAAATGCTCGCCGTCAAAGGTTGTAAGTATCTCAAGTTGCTAGTTAGAGCCAAAGTTGGGAGTCAGAACTTTGGATGAGATTGTGTCCTTTCTCCTCCAAAACTTCACACTTTCAACATTAAGAACTAGCAACTTGGGTTAAATTTGCCAATATTTATAGCGATTGCTACAGAAATCGGGTATAAAATAGGACTACCTCTTGCCCTTGTATTTACTTACTCTCTATCCGGCTGCCGAGCGTAGCCGAAGTACTATCCCCTCATGAACGATATCCAAACAGTAGAAGCTCCAGATCCCATTGATGGAATTGCTATTATTGGGATGGTCGGCAAATTTCCAGGAGCGAATAGTGTCGATGAGTTGTGGCAAAATCTTTGTCAAGGGATAGAGTCAATAACTTTCTTTGAAGATCGGGATTTAGATCCAAGTATCGATCCGCTGTTAAGCCAAGATCCTAGTTATATTAAAGCGAGAGGAATCATTGCTGAAGCAGAATCTTTTGATGCTGCTTTCTTTGGCATTAATCCGCGAGAAGCTGAGGTCATCGATCCGCAGGCGCGAGTTTTCCTAGAGTTGGTATTCGCTGGATTAGAAACTGCGGGTTACGACCCAGACACCTTCGATGGTCTGATTGGGCTATATGCAGGATGCAGTCAGAACACTTATTTTACCAACCATCTACACGGTCGTCAGGATATTATCGATCGAGTCGGTGAATTGCCGATGATGTTTGCCAGTGAAAAAGACTATTTGACGACTCGTGCTTCTTATAAGCTCGATCTTAAAGGGCCGAGCGTCAGTATCAGTACCGCCTGTTCTAGCTCTCTGGTGGCAGTCGCTCAAGCCTTTCAAGCTTTGACTAGCTATCAGTGCGATCTCGCTGTGGCTGGTGCGGTCTCGATCTCGTCACCACAGCATCGTGGCTATCTGTATCAAGAGGATAGTATTTTTTCTAAAGACGGGCACTGTCGGGCTTTTGATGCCCAAGCAAATGGCACAGTATTTGGCAATGGTGGGGGCTTGGTCGTCCTCAAACGGCTGGAAGAAGCACTTGCCGATGGAGACAAGATTTATGCGGTAATTCGTGGTGTAGGGGTCAATAATGACGGGGCTGATAAGGTCAGTTTTTCGGCTCCGAGTGTGGATGGACAAGCTCAAGCGATCGCGATGGCTCAAGCCTATGCTGATTTTCACCCCGATACGATTTCTTATATTGAAACTCACGGTACTGGGACGCAAATGGGCGATCCGATTGAAGTTGCCGCACTTACTCAAGCCTTTCGGCTTCAAACTGATGCTAGACAATTTTGTGCGTTGGGATCGATCAAAAGCAGTATCGGTCATTTAGCTGATGCCGCCGGAGTCGTAGGGCTGATTAAAACAGCGTTGGCTCTAGACCACAAGCAGCTTCCCCCCAGCATCAATTTTACAACTCCCAATCCCAAACTCGATCTCGAACATAGTCCCTTTTATGTCAATACCGAGCTGGTGGAATGGCCCGCCGGATCGAGTCCCCGTCGCGCAGGGGTGAGTTCGTTTGGAGTGGGTGGGACAAATGTTCATTTGGTGGTGGAAGAAGCTCCTCCAGTCAAACCTACTGGTAAGTCTCGCCCTCAGCAGTTATTGTTACTGTCGGCGAAAAACAGTACGGCGTTAGCTACTGCTACGAGCAATTTAGGCGTACATCTAGCATCCCACCCCGATATCGATCTCGCAGATGTCGCCTATACGCTCCGTCATGGACGAAAGGCATTTAATTATCGTAGTTGTATCGTTTGTCAAAATCCCGCTGATGCAGTTAGCGGATTATCTGGAGATTCTCGACGGGTGATGACTCGACAGGTATCAGCCCAAAATCCAGATGTCGTATTTATGTTCCCTGGACAAGGTTCGCAATATGTGAATATGGGCGTAAATTTCTATCATGACGAACCTGTATTTCGGCAGATCGTCGATCGATCTGCCGAGATCCTCACACCATTGATAGGCGTGGATCTTCGATCGATCTTATATCCAACCGCTGCGGATAAAGAAACTGCGGCGATTTCCCTCGCCCAAACCTGTTTTACTCAGCCAGCATTATTTGTAATTGAATATGCTCTCGCTCAATTATGGCAAAGTTGGGGCGTTGTGCCGCAAGCGACGATCGGACATAGTATTGGCGAATATGTATCTGCTTGTCTAGCGGGGGTTTTCAGTCTGGAGAATGCCTTATTACTGGTGGCGACTCGGGGGCGATTAATGTGGGACTTACCACGCGGATCGATGCTTTCTGTGCGGTTGTCGGCGACAGCTATCGCCGCTCACTTGAGTGCAGATTTATCAGTAGCCGCGATTAATAGTCCGTCATTGTGCGTTGTCTCTGGCTCCACAGAATCGATCGAACGGCTCCAAGCAAAACTAGAGTCACAAGAAATTGTCTGTCGATTATTGCATACTTCTCATGCTTTCCATTCTACGATGATGGATTCGATCGTCGATCCCTTTGCCGCAGTAATCAAGCGGGTGAAGTTAGCACCGCCCCAAATTCCTTTTGTTTCGACAGTTACAGGCGATTGGATTACTGACGAGCAAGCGACAGATCCCCACTACTGGGCAACTCATCTGCGTCAGACGGTGAAATTCGCCCCAGGGATTCAAACGATTTGGCAGCAGCCAGGGCGAGTTTTATTAGAAGTAGGTCCCCGCACGACGACGGCTACTCTCGCCCGCCAACAAGCCAAAGATCCTCAACAGCAAATCGCTATTTCTGCTCTGAGTGATACTCCAGATAACGAGTGGACGGCATTACTACAAGCCGTTGGGCAACTATGGCTAGCTGGAGTCTCCATTAACTGGGCTAACTTCGATGCAGGGGAAACGCGCTCTCGAATTCCGCTACCTACCTATCCTTTCGATCGTCAACACGTTTGGATCGATCCACTCCCTCATCCTAGTCGGAGCGCTTCCCATCCTCCAGCAGCAAATTCTCAACCTCACATAGCAACGCCGATGTCACAGCCACAACCACCCGCAGTATCTTCTAGTGCATTGCTAATTAACCTGCTCAAGGAAATCTTTACGGCAACATCAGGGCTAGAAATGATGAATGTCGCTGAATCGACAACGTTTCTAGAAATGGGTTTAGATTCTTTATCGCTTACCCAAATTGGTATTGCTCTAAAGAAAAAGTTTCAAGTCAAGGTTACTCTTAGACAGCTACTCGAAATTTACCCCACCTTCAGCACCCTAGCAGATTTTTTAATCCAGACTTTACCGCCAGAACTGTTACCAGCTTCTCCAGTTATTATTGCATCTGTCTCAGTCGCTCCTGTTGTTCAGATCGAACTGCAGCGAACGATCTCCTCCAACCCAGCTACCCAACTAGCTGGATCTAGTGCGATCGAAACTGTCATTGCGCAGCAGTTGCAACTGATGAGTCAGCAACTAGCTCTATTAGGTCATCATGGTTCGCTCCCGATGCCCGCGATCGCAATTCCCCCTGAGCAGGGCACATCGCTGCAAAATGTTGAATCTCAACCATCGATCGTAATTAGTGCCGTAGAAGCGCAGAAAACTCAATCTTCTGACTTATTACGCAGTCGGATCGAATTACCAAATGCAGGGAAAAATCAGGCTAAAACTCTAACAGATGGACAACGCACTCATTTAGCTCAAATCATCCAGCGGTATACGCAGAAAACGCAAAAATCCAAGGAATTTGCAGGGGCACATCGGGCTTATCTAGCCGATCCGCGCACTGTTTCGGGCTTTAATCCGACGATCAAAGAGATGGTATATCCGATTGTCGTCGATCGATCGAGTGGTACCAAACTCTGGGATTTAGATGGTAATGAGTATGTCGATTTAGTCAATGGCTTTGGCTTGAATTTATTTGGGTGGTCGCCAGCTTTTGTAACTGAAGCAATTACCAATCAACTTCAACTGGGGATGGAAATTGGACCACAATCTCCCTTAGTTGGTGAAGTTGCCAAACTGATGTGCGAATTGACTGGTTTCGATCGAGCTGCCTTCTGCAACACTGGCTCAGAAGCCGTGCTGGGAGCGATTCGGATCGCCCGCACGGTGACGGGGCGAGACTTAATCGCTATTTTTGCGGGAGCTTATCATGGGATTTTAGATGAAGTAGTCGTGCGTGGCACTAAGCAATTGCGATCGATTCCCGCCGCGCCAGGGATTCCCCCCGAAATGGTTGCAAATATTTTAGTGATTGATTATGACGCACCCGACGCGCTAGAAATTCTCAAGAGTCGGGCGCACGAATTGGCGGCGGTGATGGTAGAGCCAGTCCAGAGCCGTTCGCCAGAATACCAACCGCGAGAACTACTCCATCAACTCCGCGATTTTACCCAGGAATCAGGAATTGCCCTAATTTTCGATGAAGTTGTGACTGGATTCCGCATTCACCCTGGTGGGGCGCAGGCGCATTTTGGGGTTAAAGCTGATATTGCTACCTACGGCAAAATCGTCGGTGGGGGATTACCAATTGGCATCATCGCTGGTACGTCAAAATACATGGATGCCCTCGATGGTGGCTACTGGCAATTTGGGGATGATTCGATTCCAGAGGTGGGTGTAACTTACTTTGCGGGTACTTTCGTGCGCCATCCCCTCGCGCTAGCATCGGCTAAAGCGGTGCTCACTCATTTAAAACAGCGTGGTGCTAGTTTACAACAACAGCTTAATACGACAACCGATCGATTCGTGGCAGAACTAACGGCTTATTTCCAACAAGTTGGCGCACCATTTACCGTCCATAATTTTGGTTCGTTATTTATGGTCAAGTATCCCCCCAATTTCCTGTCGGGAGATCTGTTATTTTACTTGTTACGGGAAAAAGGAATTCATATTTACGATCGTCGTCCTTGCTTCCTGACCACAGCGCATACTGATATCGATTTGGCATTGGTGATGACAGCTTTTAAAGATAGTATTGCCGAGCTACAAGCTACGGAATTTTTAGCTCCGCTCGTTGCTATAGCCTCTGTAAAAGAGCCGCTAGTTAGTCCACAATTAAAACCTAAAATCGAACAAAACGGCAATAATAAGGTTACTAATCGACCCCCACAACCAGATGCTAAATTAGGACGAGATCGACAAGGAAATCCAGCTTGGTTTATTCCCGATCCGGATCGAGCTGGTAAATATTTACAGGTGGAAACTCATGAATAAGCAAATCGGATCGCTGACAGCTTTACGGGGTATTGCTGCAACAGTCGTTGTGATTCTTCATTTCGCTTATTCAACTTTACCTGAAGCAGGTGTATTGTTATCAAGACACACCCGCTTTTTTAGGGATGGATATTTATTTGTCGATCTATTCTTTATCCTGAGTGGGTTTATCATGACCCATGTCTATTTAGAGAGTTTTGCTTTAGGTGTGAATAAATTTAACTACTGGTCATATCTCCGCGCCCGATTTGCCAGAATTTATCCACTGCATTTATTTACACTAGCAATACTAGTTGGCTTGGAGCTATTCAAACTATTTTTGCCAAATTTTAACGCATTTACTGGCAAATTTAATCTCAATGCCCTGGTTGCCAATGTATTTATGCTCCAAGCTTTTGATTTTCATTGTCCGCCACTATTTTGGTGCAAAAGTTCTTGGAATGAGCCTGCTTGGTCGATTAGTGTAGAATTTTTGATTTATTGTATCTTTCCATTTATATTATTTGCATTGCTCAAAACCAAGCCTAAAACTGACTGGATGATTTTTTTCGTCACACTGGGTCTCCTCCTACTATTAATTAGATTTACTAGAGGTACTTTAGAGTCGATTATTGGTCTGCCGTCGATCGCTAGATGCGGTTTAGAATGTGTGCTGGGAATTATTACTTACAAAGCTTATCAATGGAGTAAATATCAAAATAATCTCAATTATAATCTCCTAGAGATTGGATCTACGATCGTGGTGCTAGGACTGATGCATAAATGGATTCGCAGTCGGGTTATTTTTGATTGGTTGACTCTACCAGCCTTCTCGCTGCTAATTCTATCTTTATCCAGTGCAAAGAATGGCTTTGTATCAAAAATATTGAATTTTCCACCACTGTTGTATCTGGGGACAATCTCCTATTCAATTTACATGGTGCATTGGTGCCTGATTGAGTTTTTGGAGACGTTTTGGCTGAATGAATTTCATGTAAAATTTGGTAGTAATTTCGATTCAAATCAATGTTTGCTAGCTTTAGCCTTGTTTACCCCGATCTCTCTAGTCGTAGCATCTGCAACCTATCATTTTGTTGAAGTTCCGATGAGAAACGTCCTTAATCCTAAGCTGCAAGTTTCAAGCTAGATCGAATCAATAGATGATTAATATATATTAAATTAATTTAAACCAATGAATATTAACTCCAATTCAATCGATTCTCAATCCAAATTAATTGCTATTGATTTTGACCCATTTGCAGATGGCGAACTGCTCTTAACTGCACCAGCAACTCCATCTCAAACCGAGATTTGGCTGTCTGTCCAAATGGGCGATGCTGCTAATTGTGCATACAACTTATCTCAATCATTTCGGTTAAATGGATCGCTAGATCGAGTAGTCC
Organism: Chamaesiphon sp. VAR_48_metabat_135_sub; assembly: GCF_031418915.1. Classification (NCBI taxonomy): domain Bacteria; kingdom Bacillati; phylum Cyanobacteriota; class Cyanophyceae; order Gomontiellales; family Chamaesiphonaceae; genus Chamaesiphon; species Chamaesiphon sp. VAR_48_metabat_135_sub. The sequence continues at coordinate 22,666 of NZ_JANOJV010000024.1, forward strand.
TCGCATCAGCTCTTCAGCAATTAGTCGCTCGACATGAATCGCTCAGAACCACCTTCAGCTCGAATGGCGAATCACTCTGTATTGTTGCCGATTTACGGATCGAAATTCCGACGATCGATCTTACCGCCTTATCGCCACCAGAGCGAGATTTACAACTAACCCAAATCGTCAAGCAAGATCTCAACCAGCCTTTCAAGATCGAGCAAGGTCCCCTGTTTCGGGCACAAATCATCGAATTAGCAGATCGAGAGCATTTACTATTACTCACCGCCCACCATATCATCTGCGATGGTTGGTCTTGGACGATCCTAATTGAAGATTTGGGTGCATTATATTCTGCCCAAGCTCAGGGAATTACCCCCAATCTGCCAATCGCTGAAAAATTTAGTGACTATGCTAGTGCGGAGATCGCCGCAGCACAGCAGCCAGAAGCGATAGAAACCGAGCAATACTGGTTGGCACAATTTGCCGACTCTGTGCCTGTAGTCGATTTTCCCACCGATCGACCCCGCCCACCACTACGCACATTTAATGCGGCGCGGGAAGATTACGATTTAGATCTTGAAGTTGGCGAACAGCTCAAACAACTCGGTCAAAAATTTGGTTGTAGTTTTACAACGATGATCCTCGCTGGATTTGAGGTGTTATTACATCGGCTGACAGGGCAAACCGATTTAGTTGTCGGGATTCCCTCCTGTGGGCAAGTCGCAACGGGGCAAGATCGGCTGGTGGGACACTGTACGAATTTATTACCATTACGAACTCAAATTGATGGAAAGCAGCCATTTACAGACTATTTACAACAGCGTCGATCGACTATTTTAGATGCTTACGAACACCAACAATTTACTTTTGGCAGTTTGGTGGGTAAGTTAGCTCTACCACGCGATCTCAGTCGGATTCCGTTAGTGCCGATTATGTTTAATCTAGACAGAGCGGCGGTAAGTAATCGCAGTTTATTTAATGGATTGGAGCTATCTAGTCATCTGAATTCGCGTGAGTTTGAGACGTTCGAGCTATTTATCAATGCGGTAGAGCTAACTGATAAGATTGTGTTGGAGTGTCAATACAATACCAATTTATTCGATCGAGCAACAATTCGGCGGCGGATGTCTGAATTTGAAACTTTGTTACGGGGCATCGTTGCCCATCCCGAACAGTTAATTTCACAATTACCGCTCCTGACAACCGCAGCACGACAGCAGTTACTTATAGATTGGAATGCGACTCAGGCGGATTATCCCGACACAAAATGTCTACATCAGTTAGTTGCAGCGCAAGTCGAATTGACTCCTGATGCTGTGGCTGTGGTGGATGCAGGGCAACAGCTCACCTATGCAGAGTTAGATATTCAGGCAAATCAAGTCGCCAATTATCTGATCGATTTAGGCGTGCAGACGGAAACCTTTGTCGGGATTTGTGTTGAGCGTTCCCTGGCGATGGTAGTCGGATTACTTGGCATTCTCAAAGCGGGTGCAGCCTATGTGCCGATCGATCCTAATTATCCACTCGATCGGATCGAGTATATGCTCCAAGATGCCCAAATTAATGTGCTATTAACTCAACAGCCTTTAATTAACAGGCTACCGACTCAGATCGAAAATCTAGTTTGTCTAGATACAGATTGGCAGAATATCGCTCGAACTGCTAAGACTGCAACCCAGGTGAAGATTACGCCCGATCATATTGCCTATCTCATCTATACATCCGGCTCTACAGGTAAACCCAAAGGAGTCGAAGTATTGCATCGCGGTGTGGTGAATTTCCTGACTTCGATGCAACAGCAGCCAGGGATGACGGCGACGGATATTCTGCTATCGGTGACGACATTATCCTTTGATATTGCGGTATTAGAAATTTTCTTACCAATAACTGTCGGCGCACGGGTAGTATTGCTCAGTCGCGAAGATGCAATGGATGGACAAAAATTGGCAGCCACGATTGCTGAAGCGGGAATTACGATGATGCAGGCTACCCCCTCAACTTGGCGACTACTACTCGAAGCTGAATGGGCTGGTAATCGAAATCTAAAAATTCTCTCTGGTGGGGAAGCAATTACTAGCGATGTGGCAGCTCAGTTACTCGCTAAAAGTGGTGAAGTCTGGAATATGTATGGCCCAACTGAAACGACAATCTGGTCTACAGTTTATCAAATAACTGGAGCCGAACAGCGGATCTCGATCGGCAGACCGATCGCCAATACTGAGATTTATATTCTAGACGATGAGTTGCAACCAGTACCGATCGGCATTGCTGGATCACTATATATTGGTGGCGCAGGATTAGCCAAAGGCTATTGGCAACAGCCGACTTTAACTAACGATAAATTTATCCCTCATCCATTTAGTCATGCTCCCGCCAGAATTTACCAAACAGGTGACTTGGCGCGGTATTTACCCGATGGCAATATTGAATGTTTGGGTAGGGCAGATTTTCAAGTTAAATTACGCGGCTTTAGAATCGAACTAGGTGAAATCGAAGCCTTGCTCTGTCAACATCCTACCATCGCTCGATCGACTGCAATTATTCGCGAAGATCTACCTGGAGATCGTCGCTTGGTAGCTTATATTGTCGCCAACCCTCAGTCTTTAACAGCTCCAGTTCCCAGTGAATTGAGGCAATTTCTCCAACAGAAGTTGCCCGATTATTTTCTCCCTGCGGCGATAGTCACCCTTCCATCGCTACCCCTAACGCCAAATGGTAAGATCGATCTCAAAGCTCTACCCGTACCAGATTCAACCAGTTTTCAACTTCAAACTAGCTTTGTCGCTCCCACTACCCCAACCGAAATCACCCTCGCCCAGATCTGGATTCAAGTGCTGAGAATCGATAAAGTTGGCACTAACGATGATTTCTTCGAGCTGGGCGGGCATTCTTTATTGGCGACTCAAGTTATCTCTCGTGCTCGTCAAGCATTTGCGATTGACATCCCGCTGCAATCATTATTCGAGCAACCAACAATTGCCGGATTAGCCAGCCGCATCGATACATCGATTTGGTTTAAGGATGGTAGTCAAGAGAGTTCCGCTGAGATGGAGGAGATTGAAATATGAGTACCCTAGAATTATTATCCGAACTACGTCTACTCGGTGTCCAACTTTCTACCGATGGTAAAAAGCTGAAATGTAAGGCACCTAATGATACTCTCACACCTCGGTTGCGATCGGCATTAGCCGATCGCAAAGCGGAAATTATTAGCTTTTTACATGAAGGCAATCGCGGAGTAGGATCGACAGTGGCAGAAATTCCGACTGTGCCCCGAGATCGAGATCTACTCTTGTCTTTCGCCCAACAGCGATTATGGTTTCTCGATCGCATCGAACCGAATAGCTCTTCCTACAATATCTCAGAAGCTGTCCAGTTGACAGGCGAGTTAGATTTGCAAATCTTACAACAAGCTCTCGATGCGATCGTGGCTCATCATGAAGCAATTCGCACCAATTATCTCACGGTAGATGGCAACCCGATCCAAATCATCAACGCACCTTGCCAATTAAAACTAGAGATCGTCGATCTCCAACAATATCCAGCCACTGAACAGCAACTAGAAGTCCAAACATATCTCCATCAAGCCAGTCAAAAACCATTTAATCTCACTACAGATCTGATGTTGCGCTGTTGCTTGTTGCAATTAGCACCCAATCGGCACATTTTCCTGGCAACGATGCACCATATTGCCTCAGATGCTTGGTCGATGGGTCTATTTTGGCAGCAACTAGGACAAGTCTACAATGCTTTCTTACAGCACCAACCCAATCCCTTACCCCCACTCCCAATTCAGTATGCAGACTATGCTGTGTGGCAACGAGAGTGGCTCTCCAGCGCAGTTATCACCCAGCAACTCGACTACTGGAAACAACAGCTAATTAACGTCAATCCCGTCTTAGACTTACCGACAGACTATCCCCGTCCAGCAATTCAGACCTATGCTGGTAACATTAGCTCGATCGATCTATCGCCCCAACTAACGGCAGATCTCAAAGCTCTCTGTCGTCAAGAGGGTGCGACGCTATTCATGACGCTACTTGCCGCATTCCAAACGCTGATGTCTCGCCAGAGCGGACAAGAAGATTTTATCATTGCTTCGCCGATCGCTGGTCGAAATCGCACCGAAGTAGAAGGATTAATTGGCTTTTTTATTAATACTTTATTATTAAATGCTGACTTATCGGGCAATCCCAGCTTTCAAGCACTATTGGGGCGCGTCCGCCAAACGGCACTAGGCGCGTATGCTCATCAAGATGTTCCCTTTGAAAAACTGATCGAAGAACTAAACCCCAGACGCGATCTTAGTCGCAATCCCTTGTTTCAAGTATTGTTTAATATGCTCAACATCGAGGATCTGAACTTAGATCTTGATGGGCTGACAGTAGCACCAATCGCCATCGCCGAAGCTAATTCCAAATTTGACTTAACTCTCTACGTCAAAGAACAAGATTGCCAAATCCATTTCGATCTCGCCTACAATACCGACTTATTTGCACCAGCCAGAATGGTAGAAATGCTCGCCCAATTTGAGCAACTCCTCACCCAAATCGTCGCCCATCCAGCTCGCCAAATTCAGTCCTATTCCCTAGTTACCCCTAACGCTCAAGCCCTCCTTCCCAATCCTCGGCTCTCCCTATCCAAAACAGAATACGCCCCAATTACTGCCACATTTACCAATTGGGCAACCCAAACACCCAACCAAACCGCCATTATTCAAGCCGAACGCACCTGGACTTATCAAGAATTGGCAACAGCAGCCCAGGCTATCGCTCAACTATTGAGAGCGAACCAACTCTCGATCGGTAATGCTGTAGCAGTTTCTGGCGATCGCAGTTTTGGACTAATCGCCAGTATGCTCGGCGTACTGATGAGTGGTGGCGTACTGCTAAATCTCGATCCAAATCTGCCGGAAGCTAGACAACAATTGATGTTGACAACCGCTGAGGCTAAATATCTCTTAGCTGTTGGGAGAGCAGGCTCGATCGCCAATCTCAGCGCAGAGATCCAGATTTTGACCATCAACCCCGATACAGGTAAAACGAGTTACCCAGAGACGATTAATGACCCAAATGCGGCACCAATTGCCCTACCCATAATAGATGCCGCTGCCTATATCTTTTTCACCTCCGGCACCACAGGTACACCCAAAGGAGTTTTAGGCACACATCAAGGATTAGCTCACTTCCTCACTTGGCAACGGGAGACATTCTCGATCGTACCTGAAGATCGCGCCGCACAGCTCACTGGTTTATCCTTTGACGTGGTACTCAGAGATATATTTTTACCGCTTACCAGTGGTGCCACCTTATGCCTACCCTCGATCGCCGAAGATCTCACACCTGGTAGAATTCTACCCTGGATGGAATGTCAGCAGATAACGATCCTGCATACCGTCCCCACCCTCGCCCAATCCTGGCTGATGAATGTCCCCACAGGCGTATCCTTACGGACTTTACGTCAGATATTTTTCGCAGGCGAACCACTCAGGGATACCCTAATTAACACATGGCGGGAGCATTTTCCCGCTGCTGGAGAAATCGTCAATCTCTATGGCCCCACCGAGACAACTCTCGCAAAATGCTACTATAGAGTGCCCAAAAATATCTATGCGGGCATTCAACCCATCGGCGGATCATTACCAGCAACCCAAACATTACTATTTAAACCAGATCGTCAACTCTGTGGCATTGGAGAAACTGGCGAAATTGCCATCCGCACACCATTTCGGACTAAAGGCTATATTAACGGCCCGGCAGAAAATCAGTCCCAGTTTATCGAAAATCTATTTGCTAATAACGAAGACGATTTAATTTATCTGACAGGAGATCGAGGCAGATATCTGCCCGATGGCACACTAGAGATTTTAGGTCGGATCGATCGCCAAATCAAGATTCGCGGTGTCCGCATTGAACCAGGTGAAATTGCTGCACTATTGAATCAACATCCTCAAATCCAAGCAACTGTAGTAATTGCCAGAGAGGATATTCCTGGCGATAAACGTCTAGTTGCCTACTTTGTGCCCAAACAAAATACTCACATTCAACCTAGCGAACTGCGGCAGTTTCTCAAACAGCAGCTACCAGACTATATGGTGCCATCAGCATTTGCGATGCTATCGACGCTACCGCTGACACCGAACGGTAAAATAGATACAAGGGCACTACCAGCACCCGATCTGAGCGGACAAGAATCCGCACCAAATTTTGTGGCTGCTCGCGATGAATTTCAAGTGCAACTTACAAAAATTTGGCAGCAAGTTTTAGGCGTTCGATCGATTAGCATTACTGATAATTTTTTTGAATTGGGTGGACACTCTCTCTTAGCTATTCGCCTCTTCAGTGAAATCGAGCGAATCTGGGGTAAAAATCTACCATTAGCTACTTTATTTCAAGCTCAAACAATCGAGAAATTAGCTGATATTATCTCGCAAGAAGGCTGGTCGGCACCATATTCTTCCTTGGTACAGATTCAAGTCGGCAGCACAAAACCACCACTATTTTGCGTTCATCCAATTGGCGGAAATGTCCTGGAATATTACAAGCTGGCAGCTTATTTAGGCGAAGAGCAACCAGTTTATGGGCTACAATCATTAGGGTTGGATGGAACCCAAATTCCGCTGCGCAGTATTGAAGCAATGGCTGCTCACTATATTACGGAGATGCAGATAATTCAACCAAATGGCCCTTACTTTTTAGTAGGCTATTCTTTTGCTGGACTGGTCGTATATGAAATTGCCCAACAACTACATCGCCAAGGTGAAAAAGTAGCTCTACTTGCGTTACTCGATCGAACTTCTCCCACCTTTGTCCCGTGTCGCCCTTCATTACTTAAATCTATAAAAATCCATTTATATAATCTCTGGCTATTAGACCTGAAGGGACGGGTGAAATATTTTACCGCTCGAATTAAATATAAATATATATATAAGGAAAATTTTAGAAAATATATGCTTGACGAATGGAAGAACACTCTTTCACCCGAATATGTTAATGTTTTCGATGCTAATCTCCAAGCTAGTCAAGATTATCAAACTCTAGTTTATCCAGGTAAATTGACTCTATTCCGTTGCCAAATTCAGCCCCAAAATCAAGCACTTTCTAACGATCTAAGCTGGAGCGATCTAGTAACTGGCGAGATCGAAATTTATCCTATTTCTGCCCCCCATTATGATATGTTGCTAGAACCACACGTTCGTTCTCTAGCTGAGAAATTAAAAGTTTGTATCGATCGATCTTTGGCAAATATTCACTCCCCGATCGATTAAAATCCGGTTTATCAAAAAAAGTATGCCACCAATGTCAGAAGGACGAAAACTAGCATTTAATTCGATCGCAATGTTAGCGAATCGATTAACACAAGGAATCGCCACATTTGTCTTAACTGCCGCGATGGCTCGGACATTAGGTGCTGAGGTTTTAGGACAATACTTGCTTGCCATTAGCTATTACTACATTTTTGTATATCTTGCCTCCCAGGGCTTCAAAACTCTATTTACTAGGGAACTTACCCGCAATCCAGAAATTACCCCAGTCTATTTAGTTAGCGGTACATTATTACAGTTGGTGTTTGGATCGATCGGCTATGTGGCAATGGCAATCGTCATATTTATCCTACCCTATAGCGATCGAACTTCATTCATTTGCTACATCACAGGCTTGATAATTATTCCATTTTCGCTCTCCAATGTAACTGAGGCGATTTTTCAAGCACAAGAAAAAATGCATATAATTGCATTCTCTACAGTGCCAATTTATCTGTTGCGACTATTAGCCATGATTTGGATGATGCAGCATCAACATGGACTTCCATATATTATCGGAATTTTATTTGGATCGGAAGTATTAATTCTTTTAATTCAATGGATATTTTTACTGCGGACTATCAAGCCTAAATGGCAGATAGATCGAGATTTTATTTGGAAAACTATTAAGGCAGCTCGGACATTTTTTGCGATCGAAGGAATCGGCATTATTGCCAGTAGAATTGATGTGCTTATTCTTTCTCTCCTCGGTAATGAAGCTCTAATTGGTATCTATGGTGCTATTTGTCAATTATTACAGCCCTATTTTATTGTCTCTAATAGTGTCGCTCTGGCAGCTTTTCCCAGTATGTCAAAAGCAGTAGCTGAAGGCAAGGATAAACAGCGGCAGGCAGCACAGAAGACGATTGAGATTCTGCTATCAATCAGTTTACCTTTCTTGGTTGGTATATTTTTTGTTGGCGAGCGATTGATAGTATTTATCTATCAAGATCCAAGTTTTGTCAAGGAAGCAATCGTTCTTCATATTATTTCAATAGCATTAATCACAGGTGGATTTTCCAAGATTTTTAGCTATTTACTTATGGCTAATGGTTTGGAAAAATTAAATTTAATTGAAGTTGTGATTACTAATATAGTCGGCAGCTTGACAGGCATTGTCTTAATTTCTCAATACAAACTGCTTGGTGCTGCACTGATGAGTTTATCTCTAAGTCTTACCAACTTTATCGTGCTTGCATATTTTGTCTACAGTCGCTTGTTTCCTCTACAACTATGGCAAGTTATGCGTCGCCCGCTGCTCATTAGTTTTTTGATGTCGATTGTGTTTTTAGTACTCGATCGAATTCATCCAGACTTTATCGTAACTTTAATCATCGCAGTTCTTGCTTATATAATTTTTGCTGGTTTAATAATTTTTCGTAAATCTGGAGGAGTTTACTCGTGAGAATTGCGCTATTGCATTTTTGCTTTGAAGACTACACAATTGAATTGGCAAATAGTCTCGTAAAACATGTTGACTTAACACTCATTCAACCAGAAAAAGTCTTTAATACCTGTCGAGATGCTCTCGATCCCAAGATCCGCACGATTAGCTTCCAGAAACCACGGATGCGAGATCCTCGTAATCTATCCTCGATGGCAGCGATGATGCAAATTATCAGAGATATAGAACCAGACTTGCTACACGTTCAGGAAACTAACGATCCGTGGTATGACATCACACTGATGATGAATAAAATGCCGCCATTAGTGACAACAGTTCATGACGTATCTAGTCATCCTGGAGATAAGCAAAGTGTCTTTGGCTCAAATTACACTCGACGGATTGCTTTCCACCGTTCTCAACAGATTATTATTCATGCCAATTATCTCAAGAATTTGGCAATCGAACAATTCAAAGTACCTCCAGAAAGATTAAATGTGATACCGCATGGAGAACTTGGAAGTTTATACCAACGATTAGCTAAGGATCGAGATCCGGTAATTAGAGAGCCTTGTACACTACTATTTGCAGGTAGAATTTGGCCATACAAAGGACTAAAATATTTAATCGAGGCAATGCCACTAGTTGCCGAAATTATCCCAGCAGTCAAACTAATTATTGCTGGAAGCGGTGAAAATATCGATCGATATTTCCCTCAAGGCTACGATCCTAGCCGTTATGAAATTCTCAATCGATTTGTTGAATCAGACGAACTAGTCCGGTTATTTAAACGAAGTACATTATCAATTTTACCGTATATTGAAGCATCCCAGAGTGGTGTTGCCGCCCTAGCCTATGGGCTGGGAACACCAATTATTGCCTCTGAGGTAGGTGGTTTACCGGAGGTAGTTAGACACGAGCAGGATGGATTACTTGTGCCACCAGGCAATGTTCGTGCTTTAGCTGATGCAATCGTTCGACTGTTAAAAGATCTCCCCTTGCAGGAACAGATGAGACAGGCATCACTAGTTCGTTGTCAGCAAGATTTGAATTGGTCAAATATTGCCGAACAAACATTAGCAACATATCATCAAGTAATAAAAATGAAATAAATCATTCAACAGAGAACAAGCTATAAAATTTTAGCGAAGGTCTATAGCCTAGTTTCAATCTAGTACTAGGCGGTGCAAGTTACGGGACTATTTCCAAACTCTTAACCCCGAATCCCGACAATAAAGTAGTAGCTTTATTTGCGCCGCCCTGTATTAGTTAAAAATTGTGTTTTATTTAGAATCGACTATTTTTTTATTTGTGAGCAACCAAGAAAATATTATCTGCAAAGATATAAATCTTTCTTAAAAATTTAGCGAAGGGGCGACGTATTTTTTTAATGGGAATCAAGAACAACATTTTCTCAACGAGTAGCATAAAATTGAAATATAAGGCACCAACTTTGGTTAGGCGATCTTGGTCTTTAATTCCTGATTTTTGGAGAAATTTGTTAATTCCAAAAGGAATAGTACAAGATATATTTTTAAATCCAGCTAAAGTTAATGGTTCAATTAATTGACTATATGTATACTCCTTGAGGTGCATACCTTTAGAATCATCATAGTCAAATACAAAGGAGACATCTTGTGGCCCAGTATGACAATGAGGTGTACTAAAAATGTATCGCCCATTTTTATTCAGGATACTAAAAGCATTCTGAAAGTGTGTTTGTAAATCGTCAGGATGAAAATGTTCGATTACTTGATTTGATACAACTAAATCGTAATAGTCCATAGGCTCAAACTGCACTAAATTTATGCCATCAGAACTCGCCCAAACTAAGTTAGGTAATGACTCATTTACGTGTTTCGATCCACGTTCTTTGGTAATTTCAGTACCTTTACATTCAAACCCACATTGAGCTAAATATGAGATCATCTCTCCTTTCCCCGAGCCAACCTCATAAATTTTCTTAGGCTTATCACCGATTGTTGTTACCCACGTCTGATACTTTTCAGATGCACTTCTAGTATCCCCTGGTATCTTGTTTAGCCATTCTAATTCGCTATATAGTAGAGTATAAGCTTGCTCGAATACTTCCCACCGACTTTCTGGAGTTGAGTCTAACAGCTCTTTTGTCAATTTTTTCTCTAAAGCCCAATGATGGAGTACCATTTCTTCTGAAATTTCTACATCAGTAGGGATGCCATAATAAGACTTGTAGCGACTTACTAATTTAATTCCTCTTGGTTCCATAAAATTAATCCTTTTTGAGACATAATGAATAGAGTTACCTTCTCCATTCTACTTACTTTTCGTCCCGTCATATACAGCTAATTGGCTGCTTTTTCGTAACTATTCGGGGGTGCGAAGTCAATGGGTTTGAACCATCACTGATACGATAAAACGACTAACTTAGACCCAATAGCTGCCTAGAATCGCTTGAAACCCATATTCTCTCATGACCCCCTGAACAGTTGTGCTTTTTCACATGGATCGGAATCTCACTCTGTGATAAAACTTAAATGATTATAATCATGTTGCTAATCACAATCGCAAGTTGAGTGAAATCACAGCATGTCAGCGATCTACATAATATAATAGCCTAATGATTGAGCAAATATAAATCTGATTAGAGATGGCAAATTTATCTGTTAATTTTAAATATGAAAAATATTTTTAAGCGTAATTAGCTCGATCCAATCATGAATAAAATACTTATATTATCGGAAAAAATATTCACAATTCTCTCTTTTCTTCACTATTCAGGAGGTCCATTATTTGTAATTCTCTCTGACGGTATAAGCGAGGGTGAATTCCCTGACACTACTCCTGAAATTCCTTTTATCAATCAAGTATTTTTGATAATTTACCCAATTACTTTTTGCTTGTTACTTTTAAGATGGAAAAAAGTCCTTCCAGCAATTCTTAAAAATGGCTTAATCTGGCTATTATTGGGAGTTGCCATATTGTCTATTTCTTGGTCATACTCACCAGAACTAACAAGAACTCGCGTTGTCGCTCTCACAGGGACGATGATGTTTTCGCTTTACTTTGCCACTCGCTACACCCTAAAAGAACAGTTGCAGCTACTAGGTTGGGTATTCGGGATAATTGTAGTTGGCAGTATTCTATTTTCTATAGCACTGCCAAAATATGGCGTAATGACCAATATTCATAATGGAGCTTGGCGCGGAATTTATAATCATAAAAATGTGCTTGGCAAAAATATGGTTCCCAGCGTCATAATCTTTTCACTACTAGCACTAAAAGCCCAAAAACAGCGTTGGATTTTATGGATTCTCCTCAGTGCATCTATGGGACTGATCGTACTTTCAAGATCGTCGTCACCTTTAATTAACTTGTTAATTCTGATAAATATATTCTCGATCGTGTATATCTTTCGCTGGAAATACATTTTCATGGTTCCCGCACTGATCGGAATATTATCAATCGTCACTATTATATATTTGTTACTTACCGCGAACGCCGAGCAACTTGCAAGTAGCTTTGGCAAAGATTTAACACTTACTGGGCGGACGAATTTTTGGCCTTTGATCTTAGATAAAATTTGGGAGAAACCTTTGCTTGGCTATGGATTTGGGGCTTTTTGGCAAGGATTAGATGGACCTTCTTCATATGTTTGGAATGCATCAAGTTTTAAAACACCAAATGGTCATAATGGTTACTTAGATCTTTGTCTCGAACTAGGATTTGTGGGACTATCAATTTATATGCTTCAATTTATCAACAGCCTTATTAAAGGAATAGCCTATATTATGTCAGTGAGAACATCAGATGCCTTTTGGCCGATACTATTGCTTTCTTACATCGTCTTATCTAATCTCACAGAAAGTTCACTCGTAGTGCAAAATAATTTTTTATGGACTATGCAATTATCAATATTTTTCTCTCTTTCTATTCCACAACCAAGTGAAATGACCGATCCAGTTCTCCAAAAAATATAGTATTCTAATAACAGATATCCATAGCCATTTTTTGATTCAATGGAAAAAATAAAAATTCTGATGTTGGGGGAAAGCTTAGATAGATTTGGTGGGATAGTTTCGGTTGAGAAGCTAATTATGGCATATGCACCTGCCGAAATTGAAATCGCTCATTTAGCTACGTTACCAGATGGATCGACAATACGTAAAATATTAGTCTTTCTCCAAGCTTTAGTCTTCTTGTGTTCGCGACTATTAACACAAGAAATAGATCTCGTTTATATCCATGTTTCTGAGCGAGGCAGTGCCTTTCGTCAAGCAATTACCACGACGATTTCATGGTTATTTCGTAAACCAGTAATTCTTCATAGCCATAGTGCAGATTTTCATGACTTTCATACTAATTTGCCACGAATTATTCAAATTGGACTAAGTTGGGTATTTTGCAAATCAAATCGATTTATTGTTTTATCGCACAGTTGGAAAAAATTCTATGTAGAAAATCTTGGTTTGAAGCCAGAACAAGTAATTGTATTACCTAACCCAGTAAAATTCCCATCGGCAATCCCTCAACGGATCGACACGCAGAAAGTTATTCTTTTGTTTTTAGGAAGAATTGGCGAACGAAAAGGATCTTTCGATCTAATTTATGCTTTTGCGGCTATTCCTGTAGCGCAAAAACAAAATGTCGAGCTAATTATAGCAGGAGACGGAGAAGGACAAAGAGCTAGAGATATCGTTGAAAAATTAAACTTAAGTCAGTATATTAAAATTTTGGATTGGGTAAATGAATTACAACGAAACGAACTTTTAGAAAAAGCAAATATTTTTATCTTACCTTCTTATAACGAAGGTTTACCGATGGCATTGCTTGAGGCGATGAGTTGGGGATTGCCTGTAATTACCACGCCTGTAGGTGGTATTCCTGAATTAGTAATCTCAGATAAAAATGGTTTACTAGTCAATCCTGGGGAAATTCAACAGTTAACAAAGGCAATGCAATCCTTGATTGAAAATGAAACTTTAAGATTATCTTTGGGAAATGCCGCTAGAGAAGCAGTCAGCCCTTTTGATATAAGTAAATATTCTGCTCGATTAGGAGCTATTTTCAGACAATGTTGTGAAGATAAAAAAGTGTAATGTAACATATTAGATTTTGTGAAGATAAAAAATGTTAATAAATACAGCTTTACCGAAATCATAAAGATCGCAAAGGATGGTATGTTTTTAGTATATTTTAGTGAAAATACAATCCAATATAATGTTTAAAAACTACTATAATTTAAGCCTAATGGCTGACGTTACAAACTAGATTAATGGCTTATCCTAGTAAGGTGCTAATCCGAGCAATACTTAAGTTTACTATTGTAGATTAAATCAGTTAGTGATTCTTGCTTTAAGACACTGAGACAGCAAAGGTTGTTTACGGTTATTGCATTCGCTAAAAGTTTACGTCAATCGGTAGAAATCTCCAGCTCGGAAGAATTGAATATTTACTTAAGACTTTTAGGTGTAAATTTTAATAAAGAATGATAAATAATTCTCGATCGAAATATGAAAACATGTAACTTTATTGGTACTCGCGTAGACGCAATTACCTATGACGAGTTGTTCGAGAGATGCGATCGTTGGCTTAAAGATAAGCAAGCCAAGTCAAAGCATATTGCTTGTGTAAACGTTAACTGTGCTGTTGAGAGCTATTTAAATCCTGAAATCGCCGCTATTTTCGATAAAGCTGATATTTCTGGCGCAGATAGTATGCCGTTTGTATACTGGATTAAACTCTTAACTGGTGAAAGATGCGATCGTCTTTATGCACCAGATATTATTCTGAAATTATGCGAAAGAAGCCTTCAATCTAATTACCGTTTATTCTTGTATGGAGGAGCAGAAGGCGTGCCTGAGAAAATGCAATCATTTCTCGAAACAAGTTTCCCTGGGATAAACATTGTCGGAGCATATTCACCTCCATTTAGACAATTAACTCCAGAAGAAGATCGAGAAATTTGCGATCGAATCAACCAGACAAATCCCGATTTTATCATTGTCGGTTTAGGTTCTCCGAAACAAGATAAATGGATGCAAGCACATTTAGATACAATCCCAGGCACGATCATGATTGCCTCTGGAGCAGCATTTGATTTTTTCGGTGGAACGATTAATCAAGCTCCAATCTTTATCCAGAAATCAGGATTTGAATGGCTATTTCGACTATTTCAAGATCCAAAAAGATTGTGGAAGAGATACACACTGTACAATGTTATTTTCCTGTGGATGTTCTTTTTGCAGATCGTTGGATTGAAAAAATTTGACAGTCGGAAAAATTAATTTTCCTCAGATTGTCATATAGACAAGTGTACTGAAACTTTCTTATTAGTTCAAAAATAATCAAATGAAAAAAATTCTAGTTGGTGGCGCAGGCGGATTTATCGGTTCTCACCTAGTTAAAAAACTCAAAGAGCAGGGATTTTGGGTGAGAGGGGTGGACATCAAACACCCTGAATTTGATACAACCTGTGCTGATGAATTTGAAATCTTAGATCTCAGAAGACAGGATGATTGTCTCAAAGCAACTAGAGACGTAGATACCGCATATTGTTTGGCTGCAAATATGGGTGGAATCGGGTGGACTCATGCTGCTCCAGCCGAAATTCTCCATGACAATCTCCTGATGTCTACAAATACATTAGAAGCTTGTAGATTGAGCGGAGTAGAAAATATTTTTTATTCATCTTCTGCTTGTGTTTATCCAAATTATTTACAAGAAACAAATGATAGCCCAGGATTAAAAGAAGATAAGGTTTTCCCTGCCGATCCCGACATGGAATATGGTTGGGAAAAGTTGACTGCCGAGATGATGCATGAAACCTATCGGAAGTCCTATGGTTTGAATATTAAAGTGGCTCGATTTCACAATATCTATGGGCCATTGGGTACCTATGATGGTGGTAGAGAAAAGTCTCCTGCGGCACTTTGTCGGAAAATTGCCAATATCCCAGGTAATGAAGGTGAGATTGAGGTGTGGGGCGATGGAACTCAGGCACGTTCATATTGTTATGTCGATGATTGTGTTGAGGGTTGCATTCGGATCGTGAATTCAGATGTAACGATCCCGCTTAATTTGGGGTCGGATCGAATGGTCACAATCAATGAGTTGATTGCGATGATTAGTGATATCTCTGGTAAGAAAATTCATTGTAAATACGATCTATCTAAACCTGTCGGTCCAAAAGGGAGAAACTCCGACAACACACTGATTCAACAAAAGTTGGGCTGGGCACCTAACATTACACTAGAGCAGGGCATGGCTGATACTTACAAATGGATCGAGGCTCAACTTAAAAAATAGTCACGCTGGATTCTTTGCCAACAGGCTCTGAGGGTACCCATCAAGGTACCTTCATCAGGTTATAGCAGTAATTAAAATCTACCTATTGGTGCAAGAGGCTAAGGAACAGTGAGTATAATTAAATTTTCTAGGAATCGGCTGATATCTAGACGACAAGCTTTGAAGATCGGGATTAGTGCTATTACTGCGCTTGCCATTTTGTCATTTGGTAAATTAAAGGTATTGAGCTACTTAATTTACACATTTACCGATAAACAGAAACCCAAGAATAATGAGCTGAGAACTTTTAAAATAGTTGGCAAGGGGTCTTTAAAAAGTAGAGCCAAGGCAAAAGGCTTAATTTATGGAGCGACACCAGAAGCCGATCACCAAAAATTCGATCGAGATCTACAGTTGAAGTCTATTTTTGCACGAGAGTGCGGTCTAATGGTATCAACCTTGCATTGGGACAATATTCGTCCAAACATCAACACTTTTGACTTCACCAAAGCCGACTACTTCGCTAAATTTGCTGCTAGTCAGAAGATGTTGTTGCGGGGTCATACGTTAGTATGGTACAACGCTCTACCGGAATGGCTGCCAAAAACAATAAATAGTCAAAATGCCGAAAAAATCCTGACTAACCACATTCAAACTGTGGTTAAACGTTACGCGGGCAAAATGCATTCATGGGACGTAGTTAACGAACCGATCGAACTAAAAGATGGTAAATCAACTTTCAGAAATAATATCTGGGCGCAGTTTCTCGGCAAAGATTATATCGATTTGTCGTTTCGGATTGCGGCACGATCCGATCCTAAGGCTTTATTAGTCTACAATGAAACCGATCTCGAATATAGCGAAGTCCATCAGGTCAAAACACTCAAACTATTAGAGCAACTGAAATCTAAAGGAACCCCGATCCATATCCTCGGAATTCAATCTCATCTGCTGAGTTATCGAGATGATTTTAATCCACAGAAGTTTAGAAAGTTTCTCAAAAATGTAGCTAGCTTGGGGCTGAAAATTATGATTACAGAGCTGGATGTGATCGACAAACATTTGCCACTAGATCCAAATAAACGGGATCGAATTGTTGCCGGAATATATGAGGACTATCTCACCGCTGCTTTAGCTGAAAAAGCCGTAATTGGGGTTGTTAGTTGGGGCTTAACAGATCGGTATACCTGGGTGAATGACTATATCCCGCGAGAGGATCGAGCACCAACCCGACCATTGCCTTTCGATCGGGACTACAAGCCTAAACTAGCATGGAATGCGATCGCGCGTGCTTTCGAGCGAGCACCAAGACGATAATCGCGAAAATATTTAATTAATCTGCTAAAAGCAATACCCCGTTGTAGCCCTTTGTTTCAGCCTTTTGGCGGATTGAAATCATAAAATACTTGTTATAATAGCGGATTATATAGCGACTTTTATGAAATCCAAAGAATCGATAGACTTAGACTTGAGTCATTATCTATTAGCCATGAAACGACGGTGGATACCTGCGGCTAGTATCTTTGCTTCTACAGTCGCCCTGAGTATTTTAGGTGCATCACTAATTAAACCATCATATCAGGCAGAAGGCAGATTATTATTTAAAAATTCTGCGTTTAAAGTAGTAGGTTCTAATCTGATACCGAGTAATAATGAAGGCGGCGAATCGGGAGAGTTGAAGCCATTGGTCACGAATCAAAATCCCATCAGTACTCAGATGGAAATAATTTCTTCTCGCCCATTATTACAGCGACTCATCGAGACACTAGATCTCAAAAATGAGAAAGGTAAATCCCTCAAGGTTATCGATTTGCAACCAGCACTGACTTCTAAAATTGTTGGCGGCTCGGATATATTGCAAATTAGCTATAAAAATCGCAATCCTAAAAAAGCTGCCACTGTCGTTAATACGCTGATGAATCTTTATTTAGAAAATGATATTCTCACGAATCGTGCTGAGGCAGAGACTGCACGTCAGTTTATGGACAAACAGTTGCCAAAGACTCGATCTGCAGTTAATGAATCCGAAGTGGCATTACGTAAATTTAAACAGCAAAATAATGTCGTAGATCTATCCGAAGAGGCAAAATCAGCCGTTGGCATTATTGGCAACCTGGAAACTACAATTAATGCGACACAAGCTCAACTGGAAGAGGCAAACGCTCAAAGCAAAGAACTGCAAAAAAAAGTTAATTTAAATGCTCAAGAAGCAATTGCCGTCAGTGCCATTAGCCAATCACCAGCCATCCAGGCAATTCTCACTCAACTTCAAGATGTAGAGCGGCAGCTAGCAACTGAAAGTAGCCGTTTTTCTGATAATAACCCAATCATAATTGGGTTAAAAGAAAAGCAATCCAAATTAAAAACTCTGTCAGAACAACAGATTCGTAGCACGATTGGCAATCAGGCCCAAATTCCCCAAGGATTATTGCGAGTTGGGGAACTCAAACAGAACATGATTAAAGAGTCATTACAAGCAGAAGTGCAGCGAACTGGATTGATTAAAAAATTGGCTTCACTTCAGAACTCTCGTTCGGCTTACGAAAAAAGAGTAAATGTGATACCTCAATTGGTACAAACGCAACGTCAATTGGAACGGCAACTTGAAGTATCTCAATCCACACATCAAAACTTATTAAAAAAGGTTCAAGAATTACAGTTAGCCAAAACAAAGAATACATCAACTGCGCGAATTATTGCTAGTGCAATTGTACCCGAAACACCAGATAATAGTCAAAAGACGATTGTTGGAGTTTTAGGGTTGTTACTTGGTGCTTTGCTGGGCACTAGTGCAGTTGCCTATCTGGAAATCAAAGATAAATCTTTGAAAACTGTCAAAGAGATCGATAAAATATTTGGATATACATTGCTGGGAGTGATACCTGCAAATAAGAAGAAGAAAACTCGATCTCGCGAGGTCGATGGTGCTTTGACAACACTAGAAGTTGCAGTTCGCGATACCCCACAGTCTTTAACTAGTGAAATGTCGCGAACAATCCAAGCTAATCTGAGATTTATCAGTTCGGAAAAAGCATTAAAAACGATTGCGATTACTAGTGCGGTTGCAAATGAAGGCAAGTCTAAAGTAGCCGCTAATTTAGCAGCAGCAATTGCTGGACTGGGACAGAAAGTATTACTGATTGATGCTGATATGCGCGTTCCTTATCAGCACCGTTTTTGGAAACTACCTCTGAAAAAAGGTTTGAGCGAGCTACTAGTTGGCAGATCTAAATTCAAGCAAAATTTATGGACGGTGATGGATAATTTAGATGTGTTAACGGCTGGAGCGAGACCGCCAAATCCGCTATCTTCGCTTGAATCCAAGCAAATGAAATCACTAATTCAAGAAGTTTCCGCTCTGTATGATTTTGTAATTATCGATACTCCGCCGATTCTGGTGGCTACAGATACGTTGACAGTCGGTCATCTGACTGACGGGATTTTGTTAGTATCTCGACCTGGGGTAATTGAGGCGAGTAATGCTCTTGCTGCTCGGGAAAAATTGGAACTAGCTCATTCTCATGTTTTGGGACTAATTGTAAATGGTGTAATCGAACAAAATGAAACTCAAGACCATTTTGCTTCTGCTCAAGACTACTTTACTGCCGAACAAGATACCGAAGTACCTTGGACAGATTACATGACACAACTCGGTGAAACCATCGCCGATCGATCTCGACAAGAAACCAGATTTACCGATTCAAAAATGGCAACAACCATGCTCGGCGAGTCAGACAACTCCAAAAAATAATCTCAGTTGGCAATCTACCACGAGTAACCTCGATCGCTTGGGCAGCTTATAATGGAACGGTAGACTTAAAATCTTAAATCGTTATGCGCGTTCGGGTGATTGGTGGTGGTTTAGCAGGTACGGAAGCAGCTTGGCAAATTGCCCAGGCTGGTGTGCCCGTGACACTGTATGAGATGCGCCCCCACACTTTGAGTCCCGCTCATCATAGTGAGGAATTAGCCGAGCTGGTATGTAGCAACTCTTTTGGTGCCCAATCTACCGATCGAGCCGCTGGATTATTGCATGAAGAATTACGCAGGTTAGGTTCGATTATCATTAGTAAGGCAGATGCTCATGCTGTCCCCGCTGGTGGAGCATTGGCAGTCGATCGCGGTCGATTTAGTCACGATTTGACTGAAACATTGGCAAGCCATCCCCTGGTCGAATTTTGCCGCGATACAGTGCCAGAAATTCCCCGCGATGGCATTGTAGTTTTAGCAACTGGGCCATTAACAGCTCCCTCGCTAGCCGAGGATTTACAGCGATTTGCGGGGATGGAATATCTCAATTTTTTTGATGCGGCGAGTCCGATTATCGTCGGGGATTCGATCGATAAAAACATCGCTTTCTTGGCTTCGAGATATGACAAAGGGGATGCCGCTTATCTCAATTGTCCGATGAATAAGGAGCAATATTTAAACTTCCGCCAGGAATTGTGTCAGGCGGAACAGGCAGAATTAAAGGATTTCGATCGAGAAACTGCTAAATTTTTTGAAGCCTGTCTGCCGATCGAGGAATTAGCTCAACGCGGGGAGGAAACGATGCGTTATGGCCCCTTAAAACCCGTCGGCTTGTTTGATGGTCGTAGAGGTGATTTTAAAGCTCCTGAGAACCAAATTCATCGTCCCTATGCAGTCATTCAACTGCGTCAGGAAGATAAAGCTGGGCAACTGTGGAATATGGTCGGGTTTCAGACTAATCTGAAGTGGGGCGAACAAAAGCGGATTTTCTCAATGATTCCTGGCTTGCAAAATGCCGAATTCGTGCGGTTGGGAGTGATGCACCGCAACACCTTTATCAACTCGCCGCAATTAATCTCTTCCTCACTCCAATTTCATAGTCGCAACACCTTATTAGCAGCAGGGCAAATCATTGGTACCGAAGGTTATACGGCGGCGGCGGCTGGGGGCTGGTTGGCGGGAACGAATGCGGCTCGGTTAGCATTAGGATTAGAACCGATCGTCATGCCGCGTGTCACCATGATGGGTTCCCTATTTGATTTTATCAGTACTGCCGAATCTAAATATTTTCAGCCGATGCCGCCAAATTTTGGAATTTTCCAGGAGTTGCCGACTAAGATTAAGAATAAGCAAGAACGTTATGGAGCCTATCGAGATCGATCTTTAAGTGCGATCGATTCACTGATTGTCGAGCATTTATGTTTTGCACAGCAACAATCTGGAGTTAGAAGAGATGGGTATCTCTAAAAAGGAAATAGTGGTGGGATTTCACCGTCCTTCCATGCGTGAATATTCAGAATATGCTGTTTCCTGAATTATCATCTCAACTGAACATGGAAAAATATTTACGATCTAGCAGAATAATTGACTGGCAAAATCCAGAAATTGTAGAACTTGCCCATCGTCTCGGCTCAACTTGTCAAACCACAGAAGAAATCGCCAAAGCTTGTTTTGAATGGGTACGTGATGAAATTTATCATAGTCGCGACTATCAAATGAACCCCGTCACTTGTCGTGCATCAGACGTACTAAAGTACAAAACCGGATATTGTTTCGCTAAAAGCCATTTACTTGCCGCATTACTTCGCGCTAATCAGATTCCTGCTGGATTGTGTTATCAACGATTGACTATTGACAATCCGCCAGAGTCGAAGCTTATTTCTAATAATATACCTTGCACTTTACATGGTTTGAATGCAATTTTCTTGCCAAAAATTGGTTGGTATCGCGTCGATCCGCGTGGTAATCGGGATGGAGTTGATGCACAGTTTGTACCACCGCAAGAGAAATTAGCTTTTGAAATTAAATTACCACAGGAAGCTAATTTTGTTGGTGTTTTAGCAGAACCATTACCAGTAGTTTTGCAAGTATTAGAGCAATGCAAAATATGGGAGGAGGTATTACTTTCTGTGCCGGATATATCTTTGGAGAGTGCGTTAATGACAGGGCTAACACACCCTCCAATCGTTTAATCGTCTCCAGATTGTTCGGTCGATTCCGGTTTCAGGAGTGGGAAAGCGATCGCATCCCGAATGCTGGCACAATCACATAAGAGCATCACTAATCGATCGATCCCAATTCCCAATCCGCCTGTAGGTGGCATCCCATATTCTAGAGCGGTGAGGAAATCTTCATCGACATCGTGAGCTTCGTTATCGCCTTCGGCTTTGCGGGCTGCTTGAGCCTCTAAGCGTTCCCGTTGATCGACAGGATCGGTTAATTCTGAGAAACTATTGGCGAGTTCCCGCCCGACTGCGAATAATTCAAACCGCTCGACGATGCCTGGTTTCGATCGATGTGGCTTGGCGAGTGGTGAGATTTCCGTGGGATAATCGAGGACGAAGGTGGGCTGAATTAGGGTTGATTCACACTTTTGCTCGAATACCTCGTTCAAGAGTTTTCCGAGGGTTTTAACGTCATTACAGCCATGAATTCCCGCGTTTTTGACGGCTGTTTGAGCTGTCTCTAGAGAATCGAAGGTACTAAAGTCTAAACCTGTGGTTTCTTTGACGATATCGTTCATCGTCACTCGTCGCCAGGGAGCTGTCAGACTAATGGGGGTGTCTTGATAGCTGATTTCCAAGGTTCCCAGTACTGACTGCGCGACGGTGGTAATCATATCCTCGGTGAGCGTCATCATATCCTCGTAGTCAGCATAGGCTTGATATACCTCGATGCTGGTAAATTCGGGATTATGGCGGGTGGAGACACCTTCGTTACGAAAAATCCGCCCTAGTTCAAATACTTTCTCAAACCCACCGACGATTAACCGTTTTAGGTGTAGCTCGGTAGCAATCCGCAGGTACAGCGGCATTTCGAGGGTATTGTGATAGGTATTAAATGGACGTGCATCGGCTCCGCCGGCTTCTGACTGCAAGACGGGGGTTTCGATTTCGATAAAGTCGAGGTTTTCGAGATAGCGACGAATTCCGGC
This sequence comes from Chamaesiphon sp. VAR_48_metabat_135_sub, assembly GCF_031418915.1. NCBI lineage: Bacteria > Bacillati > Cyanobacteriota > Cyanophyceae > Gomontiellales > Chamaesiphonaceae > Chamaesiphon > Chamaesiphon sp. VAR_48_metabat_135_sub. The sequence continues at coordinate 45,508 of NZ_JANOJV010000024.1, forward strand.
GGTAATCAGGGAGCGTTTTCTAAATGTATCGCGTACCGAGGGATTAACAATTAAATCGACATAGCGTTGACGATAGCGTTTGGCGACATCGGTTAAACCGTGCCATTTATCAGGGAGGGGGAGTAAGGATTTCGTCAACATCACATATTCGTTGACGAGAATGGATAATTCCCCTTTCTCCGTGCGTTTAATCGTCCCCTTCACGCCGACAATATCACCGACATCGGTTAATTGTTTGAGATGACTAAAAGCGTCGGGAAGAGCTGACATCCCTTCCTCAATCTGCTGCTTATTCAGATAGAGCTGAATCGTACCTGTCTCATCTTGAATACTAAAAAAAGCTAATTTGCCCATCACCCGCCGTGCTATGATTCGTCCGGAGATCGAGACGGGGATATCTACTTCCTCACCACTAGCTAAATCTTTGTACTCTAGCTGTAATGCTGCGGCTTGGTGAGTAGATACCCAATTGTAAGCGTAGGGATTCATCCCTATTTCGCGGAGTTTGTCGGCTTTAACCAGGCGCGTAGCCCGAATTTCGGCTAATGTCGAATGTGGTTCTGGCTGCTGGGGCGACTGTTGCTTGGACATATTAGGATCGATCTAGGCTGGACTCTCTATTCTACGTCAAGCTCGATCGATATTCACCACTTGTACTGAGCGGCTTGCACTGAGCGGAGCCTAAGTATTACCTACCCTCTACCCCCTAATTAGCAATATTGACTGATATCTTCGCCACATTCGTCAGCGAGATAACACATTGCTTTGAACCTAAGCATCACAACTTCCTCGTAAAGGGGGTTGAGTTTGCACATGGGAGGAATGTGTACGAGCGTGCGTCCAAATAAATTGAGATCGCGTTCAAAGGGACATTGAGAGGGGATGAGTTGACAAAGTTTGTGAGCTAATCGGGGATTAGAAATCTTCAGATTGTCCAACCATTCACGCAGTGGTTTGAACAGATCGAATTTGGATGAGTGACGAGGATCAATTGTTACTTGTGACATAAATCCGTTAGAGATAGAACGAGCAAGTTTTGATAGATTAGAAACCATAATATGAGATGTATTAGTGGTGTCGGGGAGATAACTATTCATGACTGCGTTCCTGAGTGAAATGTTCATCTATTGATAAACTACGCACACTAGCAGGCAATTTCCGGAAAGAAAGCGAGATTGGCTTTAACAGTATCGTTCATCAGCATCAATTTACTCCGTTGGTACTGACGGGTTTCCGCACTGCTCTCATATTCTCTTAGCTAATACTCCTCTGGCAACGGTAAATCTACGGAGATATCATAACGCATTCGCCCTTCATTTCAGCGTATTTTCGATCTAATTATTTGTATATTTGAATACACTTTTTCAAATGAAATTTGCCAATTATTAAAAAATTCCGATCCCCTGCTAGTTCTCGTGCAAACTGACCTATTTTGAGTCGTTTGGAGATGACGATGAGAATTAAATTTATCCGTCGAATGCACCAGGAATATAGTCAATTAATAGCAGATGCTCGCCAGCGGTGAGATCCGCCAAAATATGGAGCGGTGTCCCAACGATCGATCGATTTATGGGCTGATGGCGGACGATAGCCACGTCAAAGCGGCAAGGTTGCTCGCATAGGTGTGGATGCTTGAGGAGGAATAGCTCGGCGGTACGGACGATTCTGGCCTGCTTCTGGGGGGTAATAGCCAGTAGTCCATCTGCATCCCAATTCGATCGATTTCGGGTTTTGACTTCGATAAATAGCAGGGTGTCAGATTCGGTGGCGATTAGGTCGATTTCGCCTCTTTTCCATCGCCATCGATGATAGAGGATAAGTAACCCACGCTTAATTAACCACTGGGCGACAACCTCTTCACCTTTTTTGCCTGTATCCATTTTCAACGAGAATTTTGACCATTCCGGTGAGATCCAAAGGCTTCTTCAAAGAAGCCTTTGGATCTATTTTGTCTTACTTATTAATTAACTTAACCGCCGACGTGAATACCTGGGCGGCGGGAAGGATCTGGCTCAGCGCGTCTGAGTACCTCGCGGGTGACTACGGCGGTATCCCCTTCCCCAAACAGCAAGAACCGCAGCAAATACTTAATGGGATTACCTTCTGCCCAGCCAAAATAAGCGTGGGGATATCGATCGGTTTCATTCCGATTCCGAATATCGAGTAAAATGGCGGCAATAGTATTAGGTACCGCAGATCCTTTCGCGCGAAGAATCCGATAGCTACCTACTCGCGCACCTTGAACTTCGACCTTTTGGACAAACTCTGAAGCATCGGAAATCTGAATTTCGAGAAATAGGACTGAATCAGTTTCAGGAATGTGATTATCATCCCGTACTTCTCGTTCTTTTTCATAATATTCCTTCTCATCTCCAACCTGCTTGCGATGGGCTATCAATCTGACGGTATCCTTGGTATCTTGGGCAATGAAGTTTCGAGCTACTTCGTCTAGCTCAATATTGTCTACTCGCAGTTCGGTCGATCGCATCACGCGGGATACTAGAGAAACAATCACGATCGAACCGATAAATAGACTAGCAATCTTTAAACCATCAGGTCGTTCAACAATATTGACGATCGTGGTATAGATAAATAATAGGGTAATTACACTAAACATCGAAGTTCTAGAGATCGAGGCGTTACTCCCTTTCCTAACTGATAACGTTACGGCAAAAGCCGCCGAACTCATTAATACCAATACTCCTGTTGCATATGCTCCACCTTGAGCTTCGACATTTGCATTGAAAATAATCGTCACAATAAAGGCAATCGCCGTAAATACTAACACCAATGGACGAGTCGCCCTCGCCCAGTCTGGAGCCATCCCATAACGTGGTAAATAGCGCGGCACGATATTCAATAATCCAGCCATTGCTGACGATCCTGCGAACCAGAGAATTGCGATCGTACTGAGGTCATATACCGTCCCAAAGCCATCTCCCAAGAATTTATGACTCAAGTAAGCTAAAGCACGTCCATTGGCTGGCCCGCCCGCTTTAAACTCGGCTGCGGGAATTAGTACTGTGGTAATCAAGCTACTTGTGAGCAAGAAGAAGCTCATAATCAGCGCAGCCACCGTCAGTAGCTTGTAAGTATTCCTAATTCGTCCGACGGGATTGTCTTCTGTTTCACCAGGATCGCCTGCTACGAGTGGCATTACAGCGACTCCAGTTTCAAATCCCGACAAACCCAGTGCTAATTTTGGAAATAGCAGTGCTGAAGCGGCTAGCATCATCACGGGATTGCCATGACTGGTAAACAATTCTCGTTGCCAATTCGTCAGTACTGCTGGATTTTGGATAATGTGCCCAATGCCAACAATAATTACGATGAGATTGAGAGATAGATAAACTACCACCAAGACTACCGCTAAACCGACAGCTTCTTGGAATCCGCGTAAAAATACTCCACCCAATAAAGCAATCAATAGGAGGGTAATTATCACCTCATTACCTGCTGCCCACTGATGCACTAGGGGGTTTTCAGTGATATGCGCCGAGGCATCTGCTGCGGATAAAGTGATCGTGATAATAAAATCCGTTGCCACAAACCCCAGTAGACACAGCACAAATAGCTTACCTTGCCACCAAGATAATAGCTGCGCTAGCATCGAAATCGAACCTTCACCGTGGGGGCTGATTGTCGCGACTCTGCGGTAGATCGGCAATGCGCCAAACAGTGTCAGCAAGACTAGAATCAGCGTCGCAATCGGCGACAGCGAACCAGCCGCTAGTGCCGCAATCCCTGGCTGATACCCTAATGTCGAAAAATAGTCAACTCCGGTGAGACACATCACCTGCCACCAGGGATGTGTTGGGTGATGTGTACTATCCTGTGAGCGATGCTCATTCAGTAACCATCGACCGATTCGGGTCCGCTTTTTGACAATTGACATATGGGTTACAGCTTATTCAAGAATTGATAATTGATAATTACCAGCCTCCGAGCGAGCAGATCTCACAACCCAGCCTGCGCCAGATTTTTGAACAACTGAATGCCATCGGCGTTACTGAGGATCGGATCTGCTGCCCGTTCGGGGTGGGGCATCATTCCTAACACGTTTTTGGTTTCGTTGCAAATTCCGGCAATATTATTTAATGAGCCGTTGGGGTTGGTGCCAGCGTATCTAAATAATACTTGTCCGTTGGACTCTAGTCGATCGAGTGTCTCAGGATCGGCATGATAGCAGCCTTCACCGTGGGCGATCGGAAGATTAATTAAGGTGTTATCATAGCCTTGCGTCCAGATGGAATCGGTACTCTCGACGGTAAGAGGAACCCTGTCGCAAATAAAGTGCATGTCACGGTTGCGAACTAGTGCCCCAGGCAGTAATCCTGCCTCTGTCAGCACCTGAAAACCATTACAGATACCTAAAACATATTTACCCTGTTCGGCATGGGCGATAACCTGCTTCATGATGGGCGAGAATCTAGCGATTGCCCCGCACCGGAGGTAATCACCATAACTAAAGCCACCAGGAACGACAACCACATCTACATCGTGTAGATCGGTTTCTTCATGCCAAATAGTGCGCGTAGGTTGTCCGAGTAAGTCGCGGGTAACATATACCACATCGCGATCGCAGTTAGAGCCAGGGAAGACGATTATTCCGAATTTCACAGGAAGGGGGGGGGAGGGTGTGGGGGTGTGGGGAGTGTGGGAAGGTGTGGGGGGTGTGGGGAGGTGTGGGAAGATCGAATAATGATTAAATCCAAATTCACTATTCACTATTCACCATCCACCATCTGTCTATTCACCATCCCCTAATTCAACTCGATAATTCTCAATCACTGGATTGGCGAAAAGTTGGTCGCACATCACATCTAATTGTTTGTGTGCTTCGGCTTCGTCGGTGGCACTGAGACTGACTTCGATGTATTTGCCGATGCGGACGCTTTCGACATCAGTGTAGCCCATATGTGCTAAACCAGACTGTACCGCCGTACCAGCCGGATCGAGTACCGAGGGACGAAGTGTAACGTAAATGCGAGCCTGATATTTTTGCTTCAACGGAATCCCTCAACTTTGCGATAATTAAATGTACACCGATTACCTGCGGTAGGCTTCTGCGAAGGCAGACGCACTCGCGTTCGCCAACGAGCCAACTTAAATCTACCACTCCCAATTGTAAACTAGTAACAAACTTGGCTGTCATTCAGATCGGCATCGATCGTTATTGATAAATCCAGGTAGCGGTTCTTACCAATCCGAGCGATTCACAAAGGCTCTTCCCTAACACCTAACACCTAACACCTAACACCTAACACCCAACACCTAACACCTAACACCTAACACCTAACACCTAACACCTAACACCTAACACCTAGCACCTAAAGCCTTCCCATGAAATCCGATCGAACTCGCAGCCAAGAACGTATTTTACAGCTCCTAAAGCAATTCGATCGAGCGATTTCCGCTCAAGATATTTATGTCGAACTGCGAACTCGAAACCAAACAGTCGGGCTAGCTACTGTCTACCGCGCCCTGGAGAGTTTAAAGTTGGAAGGGATCGTTCAAGGTCGAACATTACCAACAGGCGAATCATTGTATAGTTGTGTGCAAGCAGATCGACATCATCTGACTTGTTTGCACTGCGGACAATCGATTCCAATCGATGAGTGCCCAGTAGAGCAATTAGAAGACAGACTAGAATCACTCCATCAATTTAAAATTTATTACCATACGCTCGAATTTTTTGGAGTATGCTTAACTTGTTTGCCAACAGCAGTAAACAATACCAGCGCAGATCGAGTCACTCATTCACATCACCATCACGATTGCGATCGACCTAAATTAATTATCGATCTAACTAATTAAGGGGTTTAACATCCCTGATTCAGCAACAACTCGCTGACTATTTACAATTTACGACTTAATCCCCCGTCCCCCTTCTTAATCAGGAATCTGCATGACTTTTGAGAGTTTTATGAATTCGATCGGTATTGCCGACCCCCATGGACGCGGTTGGCTAGCCGTAGTACTAACTTTCATGTTCGCATGGATTGTGACCTATTTATTTATTCCGAAAGTACGGACTTTCGCTTTGAAGGTAGGCTGGGCAGATGAACCTAATGCCCGCAGACTCAACCAAGAACCGCGTGCAAATGCGGGAGGATTGGCGATTTATACAGGGGTACTTGCCGCAATTATTTTAGCAGGATGTCTCTCGCCGATCGTGCTGGCGAAAGTACAGGTCGCGATCTTAGCGATCCTGCTCGGTGGCTCGATCCTAGTCATCGTCGGCTTTATCGACGATCAGTTTGGACTACCTGCATTATTTCGGCTGCTGATCCAAATCTTGACAGCACTATTACTGGTAGTCTGTGGCATCCAAATTCATGTTATTTACTTTGGTGCGCCGATCGATGGGATTCTATCAGTTATCATTACAGTCTTTTGGATTGTCGGGATTACCAATGCGGTGAATTTGATGGATGGGATGGATGGTTTAGCTGGCGGAGTGAGCTTCATTACCGCGATGAGTCTACTAGCTGCATCCGCTCAATTTGAAACTAGAGCTGCTGCTACCCTGATTTGTGCAGGTGTAGCAGGGGCAGCATTAGGTTTCCTACGGCATAATTATCACCCCTCACGGATTTTTATGGGTGATGCTGGAGCTTATTTTTTGGGTTATGTTTTAGCTGCTACTAGTATTTTGGGCAATATCAAGGTGACAACTGGTACTTCCCTGATCCCGACAATTATGTTGTTTGTCGTGCCAGTGATCGATACCAGCCAGGTGATTATCAAACGCTTGCTGTCGGGTCATAATCCGCTCAGTACGCCTGGTAAAGATCATCTCCACCATCGGTTATTAGCCCAAGGATTTTCCCAGAGACATTCAGCCGCAATCTTGTGGGGCGTTACTCTTGCTGGCGGGATTATTGCCATGCAGATGCAGGGTGCCAAACAGATGGCGATTGTTGTAACGGCGATTGGGATTGCGTTACTGTTGATAATGACTGTCTGGCTGCGGCTGCGGGCAATTGTTAATTCTCCAGATAGTTCAATTCCACCTCGTCCTGACGATAACCCATAGCATTGGATCGAGAGCTAGGGATTAAGGATAATTTTCACCAAATTGGAGTAAGTAAACTGACTGTACAGGGATGGATGGGGGCGATCGCGGGTGTTTTATCATTAGGTGGATTTTTGCCCTACTGGTGGGCAATTTGGCAGGGGAAAACTCGTCCGAATCGAGCGACATGGTGGATTTGGTCGATTGTCGGCGTTATCATTGCTTTGAGCTATCGTGCCTCGGGTGCTGACTCCACCATATGGGTCCCGATTAGTTACGTCATTGGGCCATTAGTGACTAGTCTCTTCGCGCTAAAATTTGGCGAGGGCGGCTGGACGAAATTAGATCGAATCTGTTTGGTTGGAGTGGGGATTGGTTTGATATTATGGGTAGTGTATCGATCGCCATATCTCGCACTAGGGATTAATATCGGCATCGATTTTTTGGGTGCGCTACCGACTATTCGTAAATCTTTACGTCATCCAGAAGGTGAAGATCTCTTGGCTTGGTCATTATTTACCATTGCCAATCTGCTAAATTTCCTCGCGATCGATCGTTGGCGATGGGAAATTGTTGTCTATCCGATCTATATGTTTCTCGTGTGCTCTACAATTTGCTCGATCTTGTGGTGGGGACGACGGAAAAGAAAAAAATTAATCTAAACTAATACATATCGGTTGAGTGGTATCAATCTATGGCAGATAAAAATCGCGGTACATTTGTCGGCGGCATTTTCATCGGTGCGGCAATTGGTGCTGTCACAGGGCTATTAATGGCTCCCCGCAAGGGTCGAGATACGCGCAAAATTCTGAATAAGACAGTGTCGGCAGTGCCCCAAATGGCAGAAGATATTTCGAGTAGCATTCAACTTCAAGCCGACAAACTCTCGGCTGCTGCTGGCGATCGGTGGCATGATACACTCGATCGACTAGCAACCGCGATCTCTGCTGGCATTGTCGCCAGTCAATCCGTGCGAGAACTAGAAACTTCCACTCGTTCCAAATCTTCTAATGAGGTGGATGAGTAACATTCAACTATCAACTATCGCTTTGACTCTCCTCGATCCGCTGCTATTCCTAGGCTGCTCGATACTGTTGGTTGCTATCAGTTTGACAGCACTAGTGGTTGCTGCTTTCCCAGCGATTCAAGACTTGTCTCGTGCGGCTAGGAGTGCAGAAAAACTATTCGATAGACTCGATCGAGAATTACCCCCTACACTGGAAGCAATTAGACTCGCAGGATTGGAGTTGAGCGATCTGAGCGATGAAATGTCCCAAGGGGTGCAGAGTGCCACTGCAGTGGCGCAGCAAGTCGATCTGAGTCTCACACAGGTTAAAAAACAAGCTGGAAATGTCCAAACAAATACTCGGAGTGTTTGGGTAGGTGTCAAAGCGGCTTGGCGCACATGGCAAGATCGGGGTTAAGCTAGTGTGCTGCCAAACACAATCGATAATGTGAATGTCGCTCTTGGTTATTGCTGAAGCCAAAAATGGCACAATAGAGACATAGCTAATACTGCCGTTCCTACTTAAAATTCTATGTCTGCTCTCAAATTCAGTGGTGCCGAGATACGTCAAGCCTTCCTCGATTTTTATAGCCAGCGGGGACATCAGCCGTTGCCGAGTGGTTCGTTGGTACCGGAAGATCCGACAGTGTTATTGACGATCGCGGGGATGTTACCATTTAAGCCGATATTCTTGGGTCAACGTCAGCCAGATTTTCCTCGTGCGACGACTTCCCAGAAGTGTATCCGTACCAATGATATTGAGAATGTGGGGCGGACGGCGCGGCATCATACGTTTTTTGAGATGTTGGGCAATTTTAGCTTTGGGGACTATTTTAAGGAACAAGCGATCGAATGGGGCTGGGAAATCTCGACTAAGGTGTTTAATCTACCCCCTGAGCGGTTGGTTGTCAGCGTGTTTGAAGATGACGATGAAGCTTTTGCGATCTGGCGGGACAAAATTGGCGTGAATCCCCTGCGGATTAAGCGATTGGGTGCGGATGATAATTTTTGGGTGTCGGGGCCGACGGGGCCTTGTGGGCCATGCTCTGAGCTTTATTATGATTTCCATCCCGAATTGGGGAATGACAATATCGATTTGGAGGATGACAGCAGATTTATTGAATTTTATAATCTGGTGTTCATGCAGTACAACCGCGATGTCAATGGCAATCTCACGCCGTTAGCGAACAAGAACATCGATACAGGGATGGGTTTGGAGCGGATGGCGCAAATCTTGCAAGATGTACCGAATAATTATGAAACAGATCTGATTTTTCCGATCGTGCAAACTGCGGCGGAAATTGCGGGGATTGATTATTTTAATAGTGATGAAAAAACCAAGACTTCGTTGAAGGTAATCGGCGATCATGTGCGGGCGGTTGTCCATATGATCGCCGACGGGATTCGCGCTGAAAATACTGGGCGGGGTTATATTTTACGGCGGTTAATTCGGCGGGTGGTACGTCATGGTAGATTAATTGGCATCGATGCTGAGTTTACAACTAAGGTAGCGGAAAGTGCGATCGCGATGTCGGAAGTTGCTTATCCTAATGTGCGGGAGAAGGCTGAGAAGATTAAGGCGGAGCTTCAGCGGGAAGAAGTTCAGTTTCTAAAAACCCTAGGGAATGGGGAGAAATTACTGGCAAATATTATCGCCGACGCACTTAGTCATGGCGTGAAAGAGATTTCGGGTAAGGATGCGTTTACGCTCTTTGATACTCATGGTTTTCCACTGGAATTGACTCAAGAAGTCGCCGAAGAGCAGGGTTTAACTGTTGATGAAACAGGATTTAATGCCGAGATGGAAATTCAGAAAGTTCGATCGCGTGGTGCGGTAGAATCGATCGATCTCACGGTTCAAGGTTCGTTAGATACCCTCGCAAATACAATTCAAGCAACTGATTTTATCGGCTATCATCAGTCTAATAGTATCGCTCAAGTGGTGGCATTATTATTAGATGGTGAAGTTCGCGATGAAGTAAATACTGGCGCGAATGTTCAAATTGTCTTAGATAAAAGTCCCTTTTATGCCGAATCTGGTGGACAAGTTAGCGATCGAGGTTATATCTCAGGCGAGAATTCATTAGTCTCTATTAATGATGTCAAAAAGGAATCAGCTTTCTTCGTGCATTTTGGCACGATCGAACGTGGAAGTCTGCGAGTTGGCGATACAATTACCGCCCAAATTGATACTGGTTCCCGTCGTCGCGCTCAAGCAAATCATACAGCAACTCACCTACTCCAAGCAGCCCTGAAAAAACTCGTCGATCCTGAGATTTCTCAAGCAGGTTCGTTAGTTTCATTCGACAGATTACGGTTCGATTTTAACTGTTCTCGTGCTCTCACACCTGCGGAAGTTCAACAGGTGGAAGAGTTGGTGAATAACTGGATTACTGAAGCTCATAAAGCAGATATTGAGGTAATGCCGATCGCATCAGCCAGAGCAAAAGGAGCTGTAGCAATGTTTGGTGAAAAATACGGTGATGAAGTTCGCGTCATCGACTTCCCTGGCGTATCGATGGAATTGTGTGGTGGTATTCATGTCAGTAATACCGCCGAAATTGGTGCATTTAAAATCATCAGTGAAGCGGGAGTAGCTGCGGGAGTGCGGCGGATCGAAGCTGTGGCGGGTAATGCTATTTTAGATTATCTCAATGTGCGAGATAAAGTAGTCAAAGAATTGAGCGATCGATTTAAAGCTAAACCCGAAGAAATTCTCGATCGAATCTCGACAATGCAAACCGAACTCAAAGCCAATCAGAAGCAATTGGAGACAGTGAAGGGCGAATTGGCGATCGCTAAATCCGAACAATTACTAGCTGAAGCGATAACGATCGGCGAGTTTAAAATCATTATCGCCGAACTGGGTGATGTCGATGCTAATGCGCTCCAAACTGCGGCGGAACGATTATTAAATAAACTCGGTGAAGGCGCGATCGTATTAGCATCAATTCCCGAACCGGATAAGGTTAGTTTGGTGGCGGCTTTTAGTAAGGGGGTAAATGCGAAGGGCTTACAGGCTGGGAAGTTTATCGGCAATATCGCGAAGATCTGCGGTGGTGGCGGCGGTGGGCGACCGAATTTGGCTCAGGCTGGGGGACGGGATGCGAGTAAGGTGAAGGAGGCTTTGGTGGTGGCTAAGGCGGAGTTGGAGAGTGGTTTAGGCTAGTTAAATGTGTGGTGGGTAATACCTACCACTCGCTCTTCCCATCAATAGTCGTTCTGATTTTAGAAAGTAACTTAATGAAATTTTAATAATCTTGAAAAAGTAAATACTATGCCAAACAAACTTGGTATCCAAACACTGTTAAATGTCAAGTGGTTAGACGTGACGCGACAGGTTATTGTCGGGTAAGTGACGCGAAAGCTTTCCTCAGATCGAAACGACAAGTACAAAAAATAGAGCAGTTAGGAAGGAGAATTATTCAAACGATCGCTAGCAGCCTGACGACGATAGCTATCAGACTTAATCTCAAAGATCGTACCGTGATGCACCAGTCGATCGACAGCAGCGACCGTCATCATCGAATCTGAAAAAATCGAATCCCATTGGCTGAAAGGCTGATTAGCAGTGATGAGAAGACTTTTACGCTCATAACGATGAGCGATTAACTCAAACAGTACTGAAGTTTCCGCCTCAGACTTTTTGACATAGCCCAGATCGTCAAGCACCAGCAAGTCAAAACGATCTAACTTCCTGAGCAAAGCTGGGAGTTGTAATTGCAGTTTCGCGTGCTGCAACTCCTGAACCAAAGCATTAGCAGCAAAGAACTTAGCCCGCTTGCCCAACTCCACCATTCGACGGGTTAAACCAGCAGCCAAATGAGTTTTTCCCACCCCAGACGGCCCAAACATTAGGCAATTTCCAGCCCGCTCCAGCCAAGCAGTATCTTCAGCCAACTGCATCAGTGGTGCAGGATTGAAGTTAGGACAATGGGTAAAATCAAAGTTGGAAAAACTTTTTGCGCTGGGCAGTTGAGCCTCGGCAAGTGCGCGTTGTAGCCGCAGATCGTTGCGGCGTTGAGTTTCTTGTTCGGATGATGTCGGCGTTGGCTTTGGCGACTCCGGCGGCGATCGTACCGATACCGATTTCGGCTACTAGTTTGGCGGAGACGGCGGCTTTGGGGTTGATTTCAAGCTTTGGCGCACATATTTACACGGAATTTTCGATAATGGAACGTGGCTCAGACACTGGCTCAATCAGATCCGCTCCCGCCGCAATCTATCTCCCCTCACCATGGAGGTATAGCAACCGCCGCACTAGTTAGGATATATCAGATCCCCGACTTCTCGGAGAAGTCGGGGATCTAGCTTCACAAAACGTCCTAACCGCCCTGGCGATTGCTATACCAGGGTACGCCAGTCAACGCGAAGAGATTTTCGACAAATTGGCAGATTCGATTTCAGAGTATTTAGATTTAACTAAATTAATCCAATCAAAACTTACAAGTAGTATCGTGACCATAAGAGTTGTGCTTGACTGGGCAAACTTTCTTAGTAATTTGGTTATTACTGAGATCGATCTCGCCCAAGTTAGTCAAGCCAGTGAGTGGTTTGAGATCCCTAATTTGGTTATTGCTGAGATCGAGCCAGCCCACGCTAGTCAAGCCAGCCAACGGTTTAAGATCCTTAATTTGGTTATGATTGAGACCGAGCCAGCCTAAGTTCGTCAAGCCAGCCAGCGGTTGGAGATCCCTAATTTGGTTATGATTGAGCTGAAGGCTGCTCAGGTTATTCAATCCAGCAAGTGGTTTTAGATCGGTAATTTTATTATTGACAAGACCCAGAACCCTTAATTTAGTTAAATTAGCTAACGGTTGGAGATCGCTAATTCGCTGGTTCTCAAGAGTGAGGCTTTCCAAGTTCGTCAAGCCAGCCAGAAGCTTTAGATCGGTACTTCCGCCAACGATATTTAGATCCGTTAAGTTTTTCAAACCAGCGAGGAGTTTAACATCAGTAATGCCATCACTAGTGAAAGATAGTGAAGTCAAATTAGTCAAGCCAGCCAGTGGATTCAGATCCTTAATTCCATTGCCGCCGCTGAGGAAGAGTGTCTCCAAATTAGTCAAGCTAGATAACGGGGTAATGTTTGTAATTCGATTGCTAAGGAGACTGAGATGGGTTAATTTCTTCAACCTAGATAGAGGTTGTAAATCGCTAATTTGAGTTAATTTACCCCAGTCACCGATCGTCAGTTTATTCAAATTAGTCAAACTGGATAGAGGCTGTAAATCGCTGATTTTTTCGCTACTAAGATTAAGTTCAGTCACACTGCTAAGTTTAGCATCAGCTTGATTACAGTCTTTGGTTCGAGCTTGTTTGAGTAATAGATCGATCGTCAATTTTGTAGCAACAGGTACAGAATTCTTCTCTTGACACCATTGAGCAAAGGTTTTGATTTTCGATTGCTGGGTAGCAATCGCCAGTGTCGGAATAGCTTGTAACAAAAGTGCCAATCCGCTGATGAATGTAATAACTTTTTTCATGATGTTTGGTTTCAGATCGGGAGTTTTACTGCTGAGGTTAACTTAAGAAATGCGGCGTTCAATCGCACGTTTGTTCTCTTCGGCAACCTGAGAGCGAACTGCGGGGCTGACACAAACATGGTCATCAGGAGTAACTTCGCGCCAGACATAGCCCTGCTTGCAGGTATCTGGCCCGTAGGGGCCGCCATTTCATCTTTACCAGGTTCACAACTTTGCGTCCGTGAATAAGCGATCTGCAAGCTTGGACTTTGATTCTACAAGTACTATTTGGTTTAAAATTCTTTGTGATATTAGTCCTAAAATTGATATATTAGTCATTGACGAATAAAGCTTTTAGTTTGCGATTGCTGGGGGTAAATTTTGTGAACTTGTCAACGAAACTGTATAGTTAGGTGTGTTCGAGTTGAATGTAATAAATTCAACTGGTTTATAACCTTGATCGCATTTAGATTTTGGTGATGCTGGATCTATTTCGCCAGCATATTGAAAGCTAGCATTTTTGATGCAAAATTTTTCGGTATGTTGGAAAATTTTACTAGTCAAAGCAATCTTTTTATTTACAAATTTAGCGTAGTAATAATGACGAATGCGATCGGAACCATCAGGACGATCGATCTTATCGGCTGGTTCAGTTGAAGCTGTCATACAGGCACCTGGGGAGATCTTCAGCCATCCTTTTACCTTGTAGCTAGTAATCTCGATCGAAGGTCGCGGATCGAATGTTCCTCTGGCGTAGGCAACTTGAATTTGTGAATTTGTCTGATTGCAAAAATCTGTCGAAGCATGAGCAGATGGTGCTAGAATAATCGCACTTATTTGGGTAATTAAGCCGATGAAGATCGATCTGCCGATAGTTTTTAGCATCATTTTTGGTTTATGCTCAATTTTGTGACTTTTGATCGAGTGGTCCGCATAGGCAGCAATTCATGAAGCGGCGGTTTTATATCTCCTGGGGGAGAGGCTTCGCCAACGGAGGGAACCTCCGAATAAAAAAACCGATAAGACATTGCCCCTACTCTAAATTTATAGGGAATTTCATACCTTAATTCGGCAATGTTTTAATTGCTCTAGCGGTAATCTCACTGTCTGTGAGCGGTTGGTTCCAGACTCTTACCTCATCAATATCTCCTCTAAATTTGGGAACGCAATTAGTCCCATAGCCACCGATGTAGAATTTGTCATTTGTGGGCAATCCGTAACCGATGGTTAATGCTGTGGGGGTAGCACCAATTTGTTTGCCATCAACATAGAGCTTAACCATCTTGCGATCGTAAGTACCTGCGATATGGTGCCATTCGTTATCCCAGATCTTGGTACCAGCATCAGGTGATTCGATGTAGGTCTTTCCATCAGAAATATAGAAAATAAGACCCTTACTGCTTCCGGTATAAAAGGCATAGGAGGCGAAACGACAAGCATCTGCTCCTTTGGAAATCACATACTCAGAACTAGCCGCTCCAGGAGCGCGTTTGACCCAAGCTTCGAGGGTAATATTCGCAGGTTCGAGAATGGGTGAATCGGGAATTTCGACGGAGCCTTGCCCTGCAATTTGCAGCGCGGCGGTATCAAACTTGCGGGCGATCCAAGTTGGAAGCTTACCACCAGTGTCGGCTTTCAGGTTGCCTGCATTGAAGTTTCCCGATGAATCTTGGGCAACTTTGCCACGTCCTTCATCGAGATGCCAATTACCGACGATATTGGTGGCATCCGCCGCAAATACAGCCGGAATTTGGATTGAGTTGATGGCAAGAATAGTTACGATACTCAAGCACAATCCGAATACTTTTTTGAACGAAATACCACGCCACTGGATTTTATAGATATTTTTCATGAATTTCTCCTGGGATTGGTTAGAGGCATCTTCAACATGGTGGATCGATCAAGAGTTGTAGGCATTAGATCTTGCCTTACTCAGATCGATCGCTATCGATATCGATCTTGATTAGTACATGGGAACAATTACTACTTAGTTAATTTCGTTCCAGTCCAACGATTTGTTGGCGCGGAATTGCAGTAACCCCATAAACCATTGAAAGCAGGATATGCGTAATTATAAAAATTCAAACGAACTCGACCCCAATAATAACGACCATTGAGTGGAGTGCTACAACGTTGATTCGCCTTATCTTCAATCCAATAACCATTAAAAGTATACTGATCGTCGATCCCCCCGATAATGACCCCATTATCTTGAGTGTAAGTCCCCGATATTTTCCCTGCTTGAGTTGGATCGTTTGACTCAATGAAAGTAATAGTTCCTTCTGAAGATTTCCACTTACCACTAATATTTATTTTTACTACTGAAGAGATAATTCGATCGCGAATATTTTTCTCGATGTTATTATCTCTGATATGTGCGATCTGCTTCGATCGTTTATCTGGGGAGATGCTGCTTGTCTGTGTGGAAAATGATGCTAGATTCGTGGACAAATCTTTCGTTTCATTTGCACGAGCGAAGCTAGAGAAGGTTAATGGTATTAGTGTTGCTAATCCTAAAAATGTCAATGCGACGTGCGATATTTTAATCATTGGTATATCACTGCAATCTTGAATGAGTGAGATTCGATCGTCATTTATTTCTGCGACTGGTTATTTGGTTTTATTTATCTCATAGTCAGAGTAACCACAGGTCTGCCGTTAAAGAGATAAGGTACGCGGACAAAGCATTGTCTTAAATCGGGTGAAGTTGTCGTAAACATTTCAAATCTGTCCGAAATGGAAATGATGTTGCCGGATTGGATGACATACATGATGATTTTGGCTCAGATTTTACACCTAAGATGAATGGGTTTTAAATGAGTCTATTAGTCATAACAAATGTATTAGAGAAAATATTCCCTCGATCTCAAACTTTCTCGATAAAATGTCGATCGCAGTGCAATATAGGCATTTTCAACATGGTGGCTCGATCAATTGTGTAGATGTTGGGTTTCGCATTGCTCAATCCAACCTACAGATCTTTTTAAATTAATTAATACGGGTAAGCACAGCCTCAAAATTCTTCTTAATTGATTCTCTTGTAGGAATAGTTATAATAGGCGGTTGCGATCCCATAGAGCCACCTCCCCAGGAAACACGTATAGAAGCTTTTTTTCCAGCATCTTTAGAAAAGGCTGTAATAGAATAGTTGCATTTGCCAGTCTTGATATCGCCGCTCATTGGTTGGGAGTAATCAAAAATAGGGCTGACGCTTATATTACTACCTGCTGGTGGTGGTGATGTCTCGGTACTTACTAGACGAACTTTTAGATCTTGACATTGCGTTGAATCTTCAAGATTATTCAAGGTTACTTCCCCAGATATAGTGGGGGATTGGGGTCGTTTTTTCAACACTTGGTACACTTTGTAAACTTCTGATGATGGTATGTCCGCAGGTTTTTCATAATTTATCACTGCATCTGTCACTGGATTTGGTTTTGCATCGACTCGATCGAACGATCCAAAGCCAATATTATTGACTATTGAGATCGCCATAGTTACTGTCATCAATACAATATTTTTCATGATTATATTTTTTTGCTAGATAGCTTTTTACTACAGGTTTAAATTGAATCGAGCTTATTTATTAGATCGATTTTGAATGTTCGGCATTTCCCCCTACTAGCTTGAATAGAGGTATTGGCGGACAATTCTAGTGCAAAAAATTCCAACACAATTAACGATCGATTGTATGAATCTTGGGTTTTTACCCCGATCGAGCGTCTATCCAACGTACCGAATCTTTAAAAAAGCGTGTCAGCGGATAACTTGAGAGTATCGAATTGTACTTTCAACTGAATGAAAAATACGTAATTCCTACAATTCAAACATCGATTAGTGCCATAATAATTTGGTAGCAAAAAAAAATGTTGCTCAAACCTGCTAAATTTATTGCTCAAACCTGCTAAATTTAGCCGACTATTTTCGATCGGATATTTTTTATTAGGTACTGCAATGGACTTCCCCCCAGACAAAGAGCCGATCGACATCAGCGATCTCGATGAATTGAGAACTTTGGCC
Source organism: Chamaesiphon sp. VAR_48_metabat_135_sub (assembly GCF_031418915.1). Classification (NCBI taxonomy): domain Bacteria; kingdom Bacillati; phylum Cyanobacteriota; class Cyanophyceae; order Gomontiellales; family Chamaesiphonaceae; genus Chamaesiphon; species Chamaesiphon sp. VAR_48_metabat_135_sub. The sequence goes on from NZ_JANOJV010000024.1 coordinate 63,017, forward strand.
GTGCCAGATGCCGAGATTGTGGGCATGAGTGAAATGGGAAATAGCGCGCAGGTGACGATTTATCAGT